>JAIITD010000094.1 GCA_022737715.1 Veillonella sp. | reverse complement strand
GGCGATCATGCAAAAGATATCGCTGTTAACTCTACAAAATCCATGACTGGTCACTTGTTGGGCGCTGCTGGTGCGATTGAAACTATCGTAATGGCAATGGCTATTGAAACTGGTAAAGTTCATCCAACAATTAACTGTGATAATCCAGATGAAGGTTTAGACCTTGATTATGTACGTGAAGGTGCTCGTGATTTACATGTTACAGCAGCTCTTTCCAACTCCTTTGGTTTTGGTGGTCATAACGGTACACTTTGTGTTCGCCGTTATGAAGACTAATGGGGCGGAACGTATCGCATAAGAATACTATAATGACACAAGCTCGTGAAGATTCTCTTCATGAGCTTGTTAGTCGTTTACATATACCCAATATTGATATCTCTATTTTAGATTGTGCTTTTACTCATACATCTTATGCGAATGAACATAAATCTAAGCATATTCATCATAACCAACGCTTAGAATTCTTAGGTGATGCTGTATTGGATTTAATCATCGGTGAATATTTATTTAAAACATATCATGATATGTCTGAAGGTAATTTGACTAAGATTAAGGCGGCTACAGTTTGTGAAGATTCATTAGCTACTGTTAGTCGTACATTGCATTTAGGCGATTATTTATTACTGGGCCATGGGGAAAAGTCCTCTGGAGGTAGTGATAGAAAATCCATATTGGCTGACACATTTGAATCCTTAATCGGTGCGCTATATATTACGACAGACTATACAACAGTAATGGAGTTTGTTTTACATTATTTAGCTCCTAATCTTAAACAAGCATTAGAAGGTAAGCGCGGAAAAGATTACAAGACGTTGTTACAAGAATTTGTACAACGCGATGGCGATAAACACATCGTTTATAATCTTATTAGCGAATCGGGACCTGATCATGCAAAAACCTTCATGATGGAGGTATCCATCGATGGAGTTACCTACGAGGCAGGTACTGGTAAAAGTAAAAAAATTGCAGAACAACATGCAGCACAATTGACGTTAGAACGATTAATGGCTGCTATATAATAAGCGCCGAAAGGCGCTTTTTATATAGGAACTATTAATTTAGGTTTTTTATATACATCGCATGAACCGTGAAGAGCAGATTAGTAATAGAAAGGAGGTTTATTCATGAAATATGGTATGATTCCATTTTTTATCCCTCATGTAGGGTGTCCTCATGTGTGCACATTTTGCAATCAGTCTCGCATTACAGAAGTATCGGGGATAGGATATTTAACTCCTGAGTATATTACCTCTACTATTCAAGACTATGTTGGAGAATCTAAATCTGATAAATACTGGGAAGTCTGCTTTTATGGTGGTTCCTTTTCAGCTATTAATCAAGACTTACAAAGACAATTACTATTACCTGCTTATGAAGCTCTAAAAGAGGGGCGTATTGATGGTATTCGTTGTTCCACGCGGCCTGATGCTGTTAGTGATAGTCAATTAGAATTACTACGTTCATATGGTATGAATACAATAGAGCTCGGTGTACAATCTATGGATGATACCGTACTATCCTTAGCTAAACGTGGTCATACCGCTAATGATGTAAAATTAGCAGTTAAGCAATTACGAAAATTTGGATTTACTGTGGGATTGCAACTCTTGCCAGGTCTTTTAGGAGATACTTGGGATACGATTATCAAAACAGCGGTTGAGATTTCTCAGTTGCGGCCTGATTTTGTGCGTATTTATCCGGTTCTTGTTATTGAGAATACAGAATTAGCAGAACAATATAAGGCGGGTATATATGAGCCACTATCATTGGAACGGGCATTACAGTATTGTTCATTTTTAAAGACCTGGTTTGAATCGCATCAGATCACTGTTATTCGAACGGGTCTACAAAGCACAGAAGAACTTGATGCAGGACATAGTTTATTGGCAGGTCCTTATGAGCCTGCCATGGGAGAATTAGTGACAAATGAACAATGGCGACAACGCATAGCGCATTGCTTAGATGAGCATACGGAGTATTTTAATAAGCCTATACGTTCTATTACTATATCTTACCCACGAAACCTTACGTCTAAGGTAAGAGGATTAAAGAAACGGAATCTCACATATTTTGAAAAAACATATAGCAATATAACTTTCACATGGCGAGAAAATAATGATATTGATACAGTACAATGCAGTATAGATGGCATGGTATATGTGGTATAATTAAAGATATGATTTAATGGGGTTATACTAAGAAAGGAGGCAGTCATGCAATTACTGCGGCTAGAATTAAAAGGGTTTAAATCCTTTGCTGATAAAACAGTTGTAAAATTCTCCCCAGGGATGACTGCCGTTATTGGTCCTAACGGGAGTGGTAAAAGTAATATTACGGATGCTATGAAATGGGTTCTAGGGGAATCCAATGTTCGTAATTTACGGGGCCAACGTGCGGAGGATATCATCTTCTCTGGCACGGAAAAACGAAAACCGATGAGTGCCGCCGAGGTTACCCTTGTATTTGATAATGCAGATGGTCAACTCGATGTAGACATGCAAGAGGTGGCCATTACACGTCGTATTTATCGGACTGGTGAAAGTGAATTCCTTATTAATAAACGAACATGCCGTTTAAAGGATATTCACTTGTTATTAGCCGATACGGGCCTAGGTAAAGATTCAATGGCCATCATTGGGCAAAATCGTATCGATGCTATTCTTAATAGTAAACCAGAAGAACGGCGCCTCATTTTTGAAGATGTAGCAGGTATCTCTCGTTTTAAAATTAACAAAGAAGATGCTTTGCGACGTATTGCCAGTACAGATCGCAATATGGAACGTATTCGCGATATTATGGCCACTATTGAGGAACAACTAGAGCCTCTTGCAGAAAAAGCGGAAACTACGAAAAAATATATGGCATTAAGCCGTAGTAAACGCGAATATGATGGTGTGATTGGCTTTCACAATTATAAGACCGCAGATCGTTTATTAACGCGTGCAGAAAATGACAACATTGCGTTGAAAGATGAGGAAATTGAATTACAAACACAATTATCCACACTTGATGCTCGTCGTCATTCATTACAGGCTGAAAATGCTAAAGATCAAGAACAATTAAAAGCTTGGGAAGCACAGTTTAGTGAAAAGCAACGGGAAGAAGAGCGCATTAATGGTACTGTTACTCTTTTAGAGGAGCAGTTGCGTACCACAAAGCGTGAAGTAGAAGATACATCGTTGCGCATTAGTGAAGCAGAGGCGTCTAAAAAAGGCGAAGAGCAACAGTTGCTCATTCTAGAGCGACTAATTGAGGATGAAACGGCTCAATTAGAATCTGAACGCACTCAATTCATAACCTTAGAAGATAATTACAATAAAGCGGTTGCTCAATTAGATGCAGAACAATCATCTTGGAAGTCTTTAGAAAGTGATAGACAAGCCTATCAACAGCGCCAATTGGACTTAGTGGCAAGCATTGAAACAGCTAAGGCTACACTGAGAAACTTAGAGGGTCGCAAGTCAGAATCTACTGCTCAAGTGGAAACCTTAGAAGAGGAAATCAAAGAGGTTCAATCCAATTTAGGGCTGGCGAAATCTGAACACGAATCATTAGAGGCTCAATTTAATGAATTATCTAATAAAAGGAAGTCTTTAGTTGATGAAGAGCGGTCTGCATCAGAGCGGTTGCATGAAGCACGGAAGTCCTTGAACCGCATGAGTAGTGATGTACAGAAGGCTCAGGGCCGGTTGGAATTATTGGCACAATGGGCAGAACAACATGAAGGCTATTTAGAAGGTACTAAAAATATCCTTAACGGTAAGGGCCCATGGCGTGAAGCGATTAAAGGGGCCGTAGGTGATTTATTTACCGTAGACAATCGGTTTACTGTTGCTATTGAAATTGCCTTAGGTGGTAGCGTTAACCATGTTGTGACAACTACGGCTAAAGCGGCGTCAGAAGGTGTTCAATACTTAAAGTCGATACAAGGCGGACGTGTTACCTTCTTGCCAATGGATTCTGTAAAAGGACGTCCTTATGATACGCCTGCATTATCAGAAGATGGTGTCATTGGGACTGCTGTTGATTGTATTGAATTCGATGCTGCCTATAATCATATTTTCCAATATTTGTTGGGCCGTACATTAGTTGTAGAAACAATGGAACGGGCTATTGCGTTACAAAAGAAATATAATCAGCAGTTACGCATCGTTACATTGACGGGTGAACAATTCCAACCAGGTGGTTCCTTAACGGGTGGTGCGACGAAGAAAAAACGCAGTTCTTTGTTAAGTCGTCGAGAAGAGGCCGCTCGTTTAGAGGCAGAATTAGCCTCTGTAGAAGAGCGTACAGCCAAGCTGGAACAACAAATTAAGGATGAAGAGAATCGGATTGAACGGGCACAACGTGAGCGCAGTATATTGGATGAACAATATCAACACACCAATCTCTTGTTCTCTGCGAGTCAAACGAAGATTCAGAACATTGAAAACCAAATAGAACGTAAAAAGCGAGTGCTTCATGATGAGCAAGAACGTATCGTTCAAATTGATGTGGATATGGGGCAAACAAAACATGTGCTTTCCCGATCTGAAGCCGAATTGGCGGCGTTACATAACTCACCTGAACAACAAGGTGATCAATCGGCAATTATGGAACGATTAAGTACGTTGCAAAAGGCACAACAAGAGGCATATGAAGCATTTACCGCATCTAGATTGCTTTGTGAGCGTTTGGAAACGACCATTGAAGAACGAAAGGTACAACAAGAGCAACGGAAGCAAAACTTGGAGACCATAGCATCTCGCTTAGAACCTCTCATGGAGTTATTACATTCTAGTGAAGAGCGATTGCAGGTTATCATTCCTGAGCAAATACGAGTTGCAAAAGAATCTCTTGAAGCGGTTCACGGAGAGGTAGAAAAACTTCGTGCTTTACGCGACGAAGCATATCAATCTACGTCTGGTGCACGGGAAGAGATTGAGTCAATTTTAGCTGAACAAGATCGACTCAACCAGCGGTATAAGGTGGTTCAAAATCGTCTAGTTGAAGCAGAAGGTAAATTGACTCGATATCGCATGGATTGTGATCGTGCTGTAGAGGATTTAAATGAATTAGGCTATTCATTGGAAGATGCACAGCATATCGATATTGCCGGTTCTGTTAATGATTGGAAAATGGAACAAGCTCGTTTAATGGCGGAAATTGCGGAACTTGGCTCCGTTAATCCTAACGCTGTTGAAGAATACGAAGAGACAAAAACTCGATATGATTTCTTATCGAATCAATTAGCAGATCTCGATACAGCAAAAGAACAATTACAAGCTGTTATTGCTGAAATGGATAAGGCCATGAGCACACAACTATATGATGTATTAGATGTGGTAGGCAAGCAGTTCCAACACGTATTCAGTCAACTCTTTGGCGGTGGTACGGCTCAAATCGTACTTACCGATCCAGAAAATATCCTGACTGGTGGTATCGATTTCTATATCCAACCACCAGGGAAAAAGCGTCAACAATTGACATTACTATCTGGTGGGGAACGAGCACTCACAGTTATTGCTTTATTGTTCTCGTTCCTCGACTATCGTCCAGCTCCATTCTGTGTGCTTGATGAAGTTGATGCTGCGTTAGACGAAGCAAATGTAGAGCGATTCAGTTCCTACTTGAATCGCGTAAATAAGGAAACACAGTTCATCGTCGTATCACATCGCAAGAAAACGATGGAAGCCGCCGAAGTATTACAAGGGGTAACCATGGTTGAACGCGGTGTATCTCGATTGTTAACGGTTTCATTTGAAGATGTGAAGGAGGATCTAGCATAATGGCATTTGGATTCTTTAATAAAATTAAAGAGGGCTTAGAAAAAACTCGTAAGTCCTTTGTAAAAAATGTAGAAACAGTAATCATTGGTTATGCAGAAATCGATGATGATTTTCTTGATGATTTAGAAGCAGTTATGCTTACAAGTGACCTCGGCCCTAAGACTACAGAGTATTTGATGAAGGAAATCCGCCGTGGTGTTACAGAAGGTATTATCAACAATACTGGTGATGTAATGCCATTTATGGAAGACCGCATTACAGAAATGCTCGTTGATCAAGAGGACGAGATTACACTACACCATCCAGAGGTTATTCTCGTCGTTGGTGTTAATGGTGTTGGTAAAACGACAACAATTGCTAAATTGGCAAACTACTACACTAAAGAAGGTAAAAAGGTTATCATTGCTGCTGGCGATACATTCCGTGCAGCGGCGGCGGACCAATTATCCATCTGGGCTGACCGCGTAGGCGTACCTATCGTAAAACATAAGGAAGGTGCCGATCCTGCTGCTGTTGTATATGATGCGATGGAATCCGCAAAGGCTCGTAATGCAGATATGGTGATTGTCGATACGGCTGGTCGTCTTCATACAAAAGTAAATCTTATGGAAGAACTTAAAAAGATGGGCCGCGTAGCGAACAATCATGTAGAGGGTGCTCCGCATCAAACACTGCTCGTTCTCGATGGCACTACAGGTCAAAATGCGGTAAGCCAAGCTAAATTATTTGGTCAAGCCGTACCTGTTAATGGTATTGTAGTTACTAAATTAGATGGTACTGCAAAAGGTGGCGTAGTTATTTCTATTAAAGAAGAACTAGGCGTACCAGTACGTTGGATTGGCGTTGGTGAAGGCATGGATGATTTACGTCCATTTAATGCAAAAGAATTTGCCAATGCACTATTTAATAAAGGAATGATTCAAGGTGACAAATAAATATAACCGGGAATTCTTACTTGAATATGTAGAATCTGAAAATAAAAAAAATGAATG
>JAIITD010000093.1 GCA_022737715.1 Veillonella sp. | reverse complement strand
TCTTTAATACGCAAGCATGGTTCTGCTACACCTGGTGTGTAAGCAACGGATAAATCATGAGCGTCTTTTAATTCATATTTAGTTCCTACTGTGAGGAAACCTTTTAATTCACGTTTTTTTTGTACTGCTAATTCACGTACGTCCATAATAATTCTCCTTTGTGGATGACAACGGACACAATAGTTTCTTGGTATTAATTATTAATACCCCTTACAAGTTCATTATACAGAATCAGAAACAATAATACAAGATTTTTCGATATAGTTTTTCGAAAATTTTAGAATTAAGCGTTTTAAATCATCTAGGCTTTCACAGACGGCAAGTTACGACCGTAGAAGATTTCTGTCATCTCTTGTCGCAATTGTTGTTTAATTTGCTTGATTTCCCGTTCGCTCAATTCCGCTTCGGTAATGCCAAATAAGTAGTTATCCAAGTCAAAATCTTTGAGCATCATCTTAGTGTGGAAGATATTTTCTTGGTACACGTTCACATCAATCATATTATACAAATTGCGCGTTTTCGCATTAATGTAATTTTGAATAGAGTTGATACGATGGTCGATGTAGATTTTCTTGCCCGACACGTCGCGCGTAAAGCCACGCACATGATAGTCCAATGTCAAAATATCCGAATCAAAGCTATTGATCAAGTAATTGAGGGCCTTTAGCGGAGAGATTTGACCACATGTGGACACTTCGATATCAGCGCGGAATGTACTAATCCCCTTGTGCGGATGGCTTTCAGGGTACGTATGAACTGTAAGATGGGATTTATCCAAATGCATAACCACATCTTCTTTTTCAATTTCTTCTTCAGAAATCAAAATCGTCACCGATGCCCCTTGAGGGTCGTAATCTTGTTTCGCAATGTTCAAAATATTGGCGCCGATAATATGACTCACTTCGGTCAAAATATTCGTCAAACGTTCCGCGTTGTATACTTCATCAATGTATTGAATATACTGCTTTTTTTCTTCCTCTGTACGAGTATAACAAATATCATAAATATTAAAACTCAACGTCTTCGTGAGATTATTAAACCCATATAACTTCATTTTAGGCTTTGCTTTAACTGGTGTATCCATGATATGCCATAACCCTTTCCATGCATAGACTTACTATTTTTTGTGAAAGTCATACAAACCTCGACTTTCACTCATATACTATATAATATCCTGTTTATACACAAATTCTACATCAAAGGCGCCATCTTCGTAGGTGACGATGGCAAAGGTACCGCCCGATCCATCCCGAGGCAATGCAATGCTCCCCGGATTCACAAAAAGGGTATCCCCTATATGTTTAGCCTCGTGAAAATGGCTATGTCCACACACGATGAGGCGCGCCCCCATAGCATTGCCAATGTGTATCAATTCTTGTGCTCGTTTACAATATGATACCTCATGACCATGTGTCATGTAAATATAGGTATCTTCTAAGGGAATCAATTGTTCCTTAGGCTCTAAGGGCTGCACGCGGTCATTATTGCCGCGCACGGCATAGACCGGTACATTGGTGCTCGTTTGCATATACCGTGCATCGTCGCCGTAGTCGCCGGCGTGTAGCCACATGTCGATATCTTGGTCCACCGTTGCATCTAACGCGAGATCAATGGTGTCCAGATATCCATGTGTATCACTAATAATACCTATTCGTTTCATTTGTTCACCTTTGCTACCAATTGTTGCAATGCCTTACCTCGATGACTGATGGTTTCCTTCGTATCGATATCGAGTTCTGCCATGGTTTTACCAAATTGTGGAACAAAGAAATATGGATCATATCCAAATCCATTGGTGCCAACCGGTGTATCATGAATTTCACCATCGCAAGAGGCTTCGGCCGTCACGCTAGCACCGTCCGGATGTACCAAAGCTAAAGCGCATACATAGTGCGCCGTTCTATCCGATTTACCTTGTAATTCGCGAATTAATTTTTCATTATTTGCTTCATCATCGCCATGAAGGCCCGCATAGCGTGCAGAGTATACACCAGGTGCCCCATCAAGGGCATCAACGGCAAGCCCTGAATCGTCAGCTAAACAAGGTAATCCAGTCTTTTCGCTATAATATTTCGCTTTGAGGATGGCATTTTCCATAAAGGTCGTACCCGTTTCCTCTGGTTCTGGAACGTCTACTATGTCTTTCACAGGCACACAGGTAATGTTCATATGAGAAAAAGCCCGTTCAAATTCGCGTATTTTCCCCTTATTGCCCGTTGCTAATACAATACGTTCCATATTATTGTTCTCCTTCAGCGGTTTGAACAGGTGCATCAGGATACACCTTGCCAATTTTGTCCGCTACAGAGCCGAGTACATTGCGTTGCACAGCCATCAATTCGTCGGTAGCAGATTCTGCAAGGTCTAATAATTGGTTAAGTTCATCGCGGCTAAATGTGCCATGTTCACCCGTACCTTGTACCTCGATAAGATTGCCCGCACCGGTGCGCACCACGTTCATGTCCACGACAGCAGCGCTATCCTCTTCATAGCAAAGGTCTGTAATAGGACCTTCTGGCCCAATGCCAACGGAAATAGCGGCACAGAAATCGGTAATAGGGAATTTACCAAAGCCGCCAAATGTATAATCAATAGCATCAACAAGGGCTACAAAGGCACCTGTAATGGACGCCGTACGCGTACCGCCATCGGCTTGGATAACATCGCAGTCTACGGTGATGGAGCGCTCGCCTAAAGCCTTTAAGTCTACAACAGCGCGCAATGCACGACCGATTAAGCGTTGAATTTCAACGGTACGGCCCGTTTGTTTACCGCGAGCGGCCTCACGGCTTACCCGTGTTTTTGTAGAACGTGGCAACAAGGAATACTCTGCAGTCACCCAACCTTGACCGGATCCTTTTAACCAGCGCGGTACATTTTCCTCGATAGTAGCTGTACAAATGACCTTTGTTTTACCACATTCGATGAGTACAGAACCTTCTGCATATTCTGTAAAATGTCTCGTTATTTTAATCGGTCTCAATTGACCTGCTGTTCTATTATCACTGCGCATAACAACGCCCCCTTTATGTCTAAGTATACCATGCTGAATTGTTCATTATAGGATTTGTATCACAATAGAAGCGCCCCTCACACGAGGGGCGCTATCTCGTTTATTCTATTATATCATGAACAATGGTTTCCATTCGACAGGCTAAATCTCAACTTGTCCCTGTCCCATAGGGTCCACCACTACATAGCGATTGAGACCACCCTGTTCTTTCATGCGACGTGCTTCTGTGAAAGCCTCTTCGCGCGTAGCATCATCGGCTTGCCATGGAATAAACATAGCGTACACACTTTGCTTTGCATAGGGCCCATAATTACCATAGGATTCGATGCTATGCCAACCAATTTTATCAGGATAGAGGCGCACTGTTTCACGACGCTCTTCTTGTACACCAGATTCGTCGTAATACACAGAATAATCACGGACCCACCTATCCTTATGGCCGATAAGTTCATCTCGTGCTATTTCCTCACGACGTGCCCATTGGTCCTTCCATTTCAAAATAAGATCATCAATATATCTCGTTACATCAGCCGACTGATGTTGTTCTACATAGTTTGGCTCGATAACGCAACTGTAATCTAACCCAGCCATCGATAAAATGATACCCGTATTTACATAAGGCAAAGCCTCTTGTACAGAATAGCCGCCTTCAAGGACTGCAATATCTGCTTGTAATAAATCCACTAATTCTGCATATCCCTTAGCGGTCACATTCATATTGGCTAATGGGTCCGAAAAATGGTTGTCCTGACCTGCTGAATTGATGACGATATCCGGTTTAAATTCATGTAGAATCGGCAATACGAGTTCGCGCATCACCTTTAATAAACCTTCATCACCCGTGCCAGGAGGTAGTGGAATATCTATGTTAGCGCCAATAGCTTGAGGTCCGCCGAATTCATCCATAAATCCTGTGCCCGGATATAAGGTCCGTCCATCTTGGTGAAAGCTTATATACAAGGTATCTGGATCGTGATAGAACACATCTTGTGAGCCATCACCATGATGTACATCTGTATCGACGATGGCCACCCGTTTCACACCATAGGTTTTGCGTATGTGTTGGACCATGACGGCCTCGATATTGATGGTACAGAATCCACGGATGCCATGAACCATAGCCATCGCATGATGCCCTGGTGGTCTAACGAGGGCAAAGGCTCGATCAACTTCACCTCGTAGCACTGCATCAGCTGCTGCAATGGCACCACCAGCCGATACGCGATGTGCATCGGTTACCCAAGATGCTAAATCAGGGGCCCCAACGTGAACACGTTCTATTACATCCCAGTCAGCTACGATAGGATTGTATTCTCGAATATTGGGTACATCTAGTAACCCCTCTTCCACAATTTGATCCCGCGTATAGAGCAACCGTTCTTGCCGTTCTGGATGGGTAGCAGAAATTTTCCAATCAAAGGCCGGGAAAAATACGAGGCCTAATGAAGGATGTTCTATTGTGCTAGCCGACACGATTCCATTACGTACCCGGTAACTGTCCTTATGATTCCACATAACTGCTCACCCCCGCTTTCAGTTGTACTTTCACAGTAATAATGCGTTCCATCGATTGCCATCCATCGACAACAGGAAAATCTTCAATACTAATCGTTTCTATAGCAGGCATTGTACCTTGAGGTACAAGACCTTGTTCCTGAGCAGCCTCGAGCAGTAAGCCATAAGCTACTTTTGCGACAGCGTCAGCAGAACGCAAAGAGCTACTTTTATCTTGAATGCCCAGTTCTGGCACTACCATAGTACGCCGTTTTGTATCGACGTGAACCGTTATCGCCATCGTATGGTTAGCCACACCAGCACCGATGGCATTAGCCACGGCCGCATCGGCTGGAATATGAACAGGCAATCCTAGTTGGTCCCCAATAATGGGGCCCAAACTAGCCGCCGTGCCACCGACGATAACAAGCTGGGCCGGCACAAATGGATCAGGATGCACAATATCGGCCACTACATAGATTGGTCGTTTATTTTCCTTCGCCACAACCGTATCAATCCCTTGCTTTACAACACGGCGGACGGCTTCATCTACAATGCGTTGAGCCATAGTGCTAGCATCAATGGTCGTATCAATCTGTGCAATGGCATCGTACGCCTTCTGTTCATCGCCATAATGTGCGTTACCAAGCACGATGAGGGCATCCCCTAATGTAGGGATAGTGCCGCCCAATGCAACAGATGGGCCAATCCGTTCAGGGCCTACCATAAGTGTTCCATCTTCATAGCGTACCGCCGATTCACCGCCAATGCCCACAGAGGTAACCGCAAAAGAACGTACTGCACTTGGATATTCACGGATGGATACGCCCTCTTTTGTCATCAGTGGTTTGCCCTGTTTCCACAAAGAAATATCCGTTGTAGTCCCACCAATATCAAGGGCCACCGTATGAGCTTCTTTAGTGCTGCGCAATGCTTCTAAGCCAAGTACAGTAGCAGCTGGTCCGGTAAATACGGTCTCTACAGGAATAGATTCCACCGTATCAATCGGTAACGAACCGCCGTCGGCTTTCAAAATATATACAGGCGCCGTAATGTGAAAGTTTTCTAATGCATGATGGACAGCATTCTTGAACTCCTTAAATACGGAAGCAACCGCACTATTAAAATAGGCGCTGATGGTGCGACGCGGAAAATTAAGATTGCCACTCAGTGCACTGCCTGTAGAAATCGTAGTATATGTACTTGCGAGGCCATTGGCAATATCGATTTCTTCCTTCGGATTGCGAACGCCAAATTTTGCGGAGACCGCTGCCAAATCGGTACCACTCTTAGCTTGTACCATGTTCGCCAGTTGGCGAGTACCCTCTACATCCGTACGTTCCGCCACAATGCCGCGATGGTCCGTATACCCTTTGAGGTATACCGGTCTTACCGGGAAAATATCGTCTACATTGCGCCCTGGCCCCGCTACTATATAGAGATCTACAGGTTGTTCTTTATGCTCCACAATTGTATTTGTCACTACCGTAGTGGATAGCGTTACCTGTTCTATTTGTGCAGGGTCCACATCTCTCATCACCGCACCTAATGCGTCGGTTATGCCATTCATGAGATTGTCCTTTGTGGTCCGCCGCTTAGCCGACGACACGATGGTGCCCTCATCTATGATAACGGCATCCGTAAAGGTGCCGCCTACGTCTATGCCTAATAACATATATCCTCCTTTAAACAGAAAAGAGACCGCCGGAGCAGTCTCTTTTGTTAATCTCTAGACTTACCAGTTCTGCACCGGAAACATCGAGAATCTTTTATTTTGCTGCCGAAACGGAAGCGTAGTTTTTAATGATAACGATTGGTGTCATTTGGCTATCATTACCAAATGGATTATCAATCAATAATTTAGCGATTTTCTTCGCGTCAATACCGCGGCTTGTACCGAGAATAGCAGAACGTTTCAAGTCGTTTACGTCTGCTACAACAGCACCATAGCAACCTGTGCGTTGAACGATTTTTTCAGCCACCTTATCTGGATCTTTTGGACCAAATACGATGTGTTTATCGAATGGAGGCATTGTGCCTGTTACGTCATCTGTTAAGGATGCAGCACGGGCGATAGCATAGAACACGCCTGGTTTGCGGAATATTTTAGCAATAGCGCCTAAGAAGAACGCACCTAATACCTTCCATTTACCATCTAGATTCATAGCAGATTGCATACCATAAATAGAAGCCATGGAACCATCTGGATGGATAAAGCGGTTAATCATACGCGCTTGCCAGCACACATTGAGTTCTTCT
The DNA here is from genome assembly GCA_022737715.1 of Veillonella sp. Taxonomy (GTDB): domain Bacteria; phylum Bacillota; class Negativicutes; order Veillonellales; family Veillonellaceae; genus Veillonella. Next base: position 101 of record JAIITD010000093.1, on the reverse strand, counting down.
GGACGTGTAAAGCGACCTTGTGTAATAGCCACAACGGATTCTGCTACGCATACGATGTCTTCTGGTCCAATATTGTGACCACCAAATTCAACGATAGCATC
>JAIITD010000092.1 GCA_022737715.1 Veillonella sp. | reverse complement strand
TCTGTCCTGAGGCACCATGTACATGCGGGAATAGCTCAGCGGTAGAGCACCGCCTTGCCAAGGCGGGGGTCGCGAGTTCGAATCTCGTTTCCCGCTCCACTAATTTTATATGGCGGCATAGCCAAGCGGTAAGGCAGAGGTCTGCAAAACCTTTATTCCCCAGTTCGATTCTGGGTGCCGCCTCCACAAAATCGTTACCCATGCCGGGGTGGCGGAACAGGCAGACGCAACGGACTTAAAATCCGTCGGTTAGAAATAACCGTACCGGTTCGATTCCGGTCCTCGGCACCATTAGACTAACTTCGGTTAGTCTTTTTTTGTATATAATTTTAACTGTATTTACGAGTGGGTATATAACGTGAGTAAACCGAATCTGTTGATTAGTGAATGTCTTTGTGGTGTTTGTTGCCGTTATGATGGTAACCATAACAAAATAGACTGTTTGGAAGAACTTAAGAGCCTCTATAATCTTATACCAGTATGTCCTGAGGTACTGGGTGGACTTTTAACACCAAGACCCCCAGCGGAGCGGATAGGTGATCGAGTCCAAACGAGAAATGGTATAGATGTTACAGAACAATTTAAAGGGGGTGCAGAATTAGCTTTAGCAATTGCTATAGATAAAAATTGTTTGTGTGCTTTACTAAAGGCTAAGAGTCCAAGCTGTGGATATGGTGAAATATATGATGGTACATTTACTAGAACCCTCGTAAATGGGGTTGGTGTCACGTCTGAGCTTTTATTACAACATAATATACAAATCTATACAGAAAAGAATGTACAGGACCTTATACAGCACAATAGCGACGATTGATATGTATCAATCGTCGCTATTGTTGTATTAGTGTATGTTATTGACCTGCATTAACTGGGTCATTTGTTAATGGCTGTTCACCTAATAGTGTTGTTAAATTGTGTAAATTAAATCGATAAGCACTATTACTAAAGTCTCTTGTTTTATCGTAACGACTGTTTGGTGCATGCATGAGACCAACTAATGTATCGTATAATAAATCATTTGTGAAATATTGATGTTCATGACTATCGAGTGCTGATACCGTTTGAGGATATGCTGCACGATATTGAGGCGATAAGTACATCCAGAATGGAATGTGAGTCATCACAAAATCAAAGGTGTCTGGATTGTGGGACTTGTCAACGCTTTCACCATGATCAGAGAAATAAACCATAGCTTGAAGATTTAAATTATCTTTACCATAGGTGTAGATTTGTTGTAACAGCCAATCTGTATAGAGCTGACTATTAGCATAAGCCTCGATACCTTCAGGATTGGGACCTTTTTTCCATTTACTGAATTCATGCGGATAGCGGTCATTATAATAAATATGACTGCCCATAATATGAATTACGATAAAATTATTTTTACTTGGATCAGCTGTTTTTAACAATGGCAATAATGCTTCATCATATAAATCAGAGAAGCCATAGGATTCGTGAGCCCACTTTGTAGTATCTGCCGTTTTAGCCATCAAAGAAATGGCTGTATCGTATTCGCCAAATACGCCTTGGTTACTGAACCACGATGTGGTGTAACCTGCTTTTTTAGCTACATCCAAAATATTAGCTGAATCTAAGAATGGTCGGTCGTTATATTGATTGCGCTCTGAAAGGGCACGTTCTAAGGTTGGTACTGTTTGTACGTAGGAAGAGTATGCATGATTAAAGAAGATAAAATCTTTATTGTGATCGCGCATATCCTCTTGCCAAGGCGTGTCATCGTATTGGAATTTTGGATTGTAGACCTTCATATAGTCACGGGAACTGGATTCGCCGATAACGAGAATGATAGTTCCAGGCGCTTTAGTAGGTGTCGTATCCTTTGTATCCAAATTGAATGAATCAAATACAAGATGGTGATTATCGTTGTATTGTTGCATTTCTTTAACATAATTACCAGCAGCCGTCCAATTGGCTACGATGCATGTTTGAGGAAATAAGAAGAATGGTACATATACGATAAATGCTACCATGGATGCGATGAGTACACCTAATCGCAAAGGCCGTGTTGTATTAAAATCGACAACTCGTTTCATACCTAGGTTGCACCAATATAGGAAGAGTGTCCATAAAATGAGGCCTATGACGATAGCAATAAGGCCGGGAATACCAGCAGCATTTTTTAAGAATCCAAAGGCTTCTTCAGGATTTGTCATGTATACGGCCAATAGGCTTGCTGGTGTTAAACAGTGCCAGGTGGTTATATAATAACCAATTTGTAATAATGGAATAAGACTAAGGAACGAAGAGAATAAAGCTAGTATAGCTGATGTTAATTTCTGTAGACGTCCCGTTTGGGATACCAAATATTGGATACCTGAAAGCCCCATAAATAGAAGTAAGCCGAATAGAAAATCATTGGCAAATTCATAGAAATATAGAGGTTTTACATAAGACCAATGAAATAATAATGGAAATGTGAGTCCCCATAGTAAGCCTACTAAACCATATCCTAAGAACGCACGATGAAATACGGTACAACTCATAAAGTATTGGAATAAAAACATACCAACCATGGTCGGTACCGCAAGGATTGTAATATCCTCTACATCGAGTCCTAATGTGATAGGTTCATAAATAAAAAATAGTGCAATGTAGAGCACTATGCCTATAATGCCAAAGCGCAAAATAGGATTTTGAATCAATGATTTCATTGATGACAACATAATGTATCCTTTCTAAAGGAGATTACAACAAATATATAATTTTCTTCACATTATAAGATAACAAAGAATACTAAAAAATACAATTATATATGGTGAACGTAGAAGAAATTTTCGATTTACGATATAATTATATAGTTATGAAATAGTATCGTTAAGGAATGGGGATTCATGGGGGACTATAATTATAAATTGGATGTATTCGAGGGACCTCTCGATTTACTTTTACATTTAATTGAAAAACATAAAATTGAAATCACGGATATCCCAATCGTTGAAATTACAAGCCAATATTTAGAATACTTAGATAATTGGAATCATTTTGATATCCATTATAGTAGTGAATTCCTTGTAATGGCATCTACATTATTACAAATTAAGTCCCGTATGCTATTACCTAAGGTTGAACCGGAACCAGATGAAAGCGAAGATCCACGAGATGAATTAGTGGCTAAGTTAGTAGAGTTTAAAAAGATAAAAGATTTTACTCACCTATTAATGGAAAAAGCATCGGTTGAGTCGAATGTGTTTAGTCGCCCTGAGGAAACGAGTGTATTAGGTTTAGATAGTTATTATAATTTAGAACTATCTAAATTATATGATATATTCTATTCTGTATTACATAAGACCGTTGAATCTGAAGATGAACAACAGGTTCGTCAAGTAACTGTTGAGAAAGATGCATATAGCTTAGAGGATATGATCGTATCCTTAGCGAGTCGTGCAAGGCGTGGTGAACGATTGGCGTTTCGTGAGCTACTTGTTGCTATAGAATCTAAAAGTGGTATGGTAACTATATTCATGGCTGTACTAGAACTTTTAAAACAACAAGAATTAGTCATGTTTTACGAAAATGATGATATTATTTTTACCGCACCTATCATTGGTGAACGGGATGTACAAGTAGAGGAGGAGTAGCATGGGCATATCAGATTTAGAAGCGGTATTGTTTTCTGCGGCTAAACCTATTTCTATTGATGTCATTCAAGATATATTTAAGCTTTCAAAACAAGATAGCTTGACATTGATAGATTACTTAGCATCTGATTTAGAATCCCATAAACGCGGTATTCGCGTGCGAATCTCTGCTGCTGGTGTGGAACTGGTAAGTGCACCAGAATCGGCTATGTATATTGGTCATATACGTAAAAAAGAGGATAAATTATCTAATGCAGCTATGGAAACACTAGCGGTTATTGCATATAAACAACCAATTACAAAAGCTGAAATTGAAGAGGTACGCGGTGTTAATAGCGACAAGGTAATTAAACAATTATTGTCTCGCTCATTAATTGCTGAGTTGGGTCATAAGGATACGGTAGGTCGCCCTATTCTGTATGGCACAACTGATGAATTTCTGCGAAGTACAGGTGTTACTTCAATTGATGATTTGCACAAAGAGCTAGATACTGCAGAGTCTGATATGTCAGGTGTATCAATAGACAGTGTGAAAGATGAAAGCTTAATAGAATCTCCTAATGAGGATGGAACAGAGAACATATAGAAAAGGATATAATATGGAACGATTACAAAAATTTATCGCCAGCTGTGGTGTAGCTTCTCGTCGCAAGGCTGAAGAATTGATTGCAGCTGGTAAGGTACGTGTTAATGGCCGTAAGGTGACAGAGCTAGGTGTTAAGATCGACCCTATGAAAGATAAGGTCATGGTAGACGGTCAGTTGTTAGCTGTTGAGAAACCTGTATATTATTTAATGAATAAACCAAAAGGTGTTATTACATCTGTTACAGATCCACAAGGACGGGAAACTGTAATGGATTATATTAAAAATGAAAAACGTCGCATTTATCCAATTGGCCGACTTGATTTACATACAGAAGGCTTATTATTGTTAACAAATGATGGAGAACTAGCTCAAAACCTTACACATCCATCTAAGGGCGTTGAAAAAACATATGAAGTTCGTATTAAGGGGCGTGTAAATGATTCTGATTTACAGGTTATCGCAGATGGCGTACCTCTTGAAGATGGTGTGACTTCACCTGCTACACTTGTTGATTTGGGCTTTGATGATCACAATGGAGTTCATGAGGTGGAAATTACCATTCATGAAGGTCGTAATCGACAAGTGCGTCGTATGTTTGAACACTTTGGCTATCGAATTCATAATTTAAAACGTATTGCTTATGGTGGATTAACCTTAAGTGGTGTTAAGCGCGGTGGTGTTCGTCAATTGACACAACGTGAAGTAAGTGCTCTTAAGGCGTTAGGAGCTTCTAAATGAAGCGCGTCGTAGTTATCGGAGGTGGCGCAGCGGGATTAATGGCTGCAGTCATTGCTGGTCGAGAAGGGGCAAAGGTAACGCTTATCGAAAAAATGAACTATGTTGGTAAAAAGATGGGCATTACCGGCAAAGGACGCTGCAATATTACGAATGCTTGTGATATGTCTGATTTTATTAAAAATACACCGGGCAATGGTAAGTTTTTATATGGTGCTTACGAGCGCTTTACCAATGAAGATTTGTTGCAGTTATTACACGACGCTGGTTTAGAAACTAAGGTAGAGCGAGGTGGCCGCGTATTTCCAGCTTCAGATTCTGCACTGGATGTACGAAATACCTTTATGAAGCTTATGAAACACTATGGTGTAGATGTTCATCTTGAGGAACCAGTTAAGAAACTTTTGGTTGATGATGGTGTTGTCACCGGTGTTGTGACAGACAAAGAAACCTATCACGCTGATGCCGTGGTTATTGCTACGGGAGGTAAATCATATCCTGCTACCGGTTCTACTGGTGATGGATATATGTTGGCCTCTCAAGTTGGGCATACGATTACCGATATCCGTCCATCCTTGGTACCGATTGTAACCGAAGAATCGTGGGTGAAAGACCTGATGGGGCTTAGCTTGCGGAATGTTGAATTGTCTGTAATAGCTAAAAATAAGGTACAAGCCACGATGTTTGGGGAAATGATGTTTACTCATTTTGGCATTACCGGTCCAATTGTCTTATCACTCAGTCATACAGTGGGTAAGTTAATGCGTAAGAAAAATATTGGTACCATAGGTTTAGATATCAATTTAAAACCCGCATTATCGCCAGAGACATTAGATAAACGATTACAAAAAGATTTTGATCTATACTCTAAAAAACAATTGATTAACGGTATGAAAGATTTGTTACCGAGTCGATTGATACCATTAATTATTGAGTTAGCCGGTATTGATCCGCAAAAACCAATTAATCAGATTTCAAAGGAAGAACGACAACAAATCGGTTATATGTTGCAACATATGCCTCTTACCGTGAAAGGATTACGTCCTGTAGAAGAGGCAATTGTTACTGCTGGTGGTATTTCTCTTAAAGAATTTAATCCTAAAACTATGGAATCTAAGTTGGTTAAAGGTTTATATGGTGCAGGTGAAGTATTGGATATTGATGCTTTTACAGGTGGATATAATCTACAGGCTGCCTTTTCTACAGGATATGTAGCAGCTATGCATATAACTCACCCTGAGGCGTTTTAATAGAGACATTTTACGCTGTATGATTGAATAGTATATTTGATATAATTTATGAAAGTGATACAGGGAATTATGAATACACATAAAATTGCCGTCGCCGTAGATGGCCCAGCAGGCGCTGGTAAATCTTCTATTTCTAAAATAGTGGCAAAGAAATTAGGTTATCTATACATTGATACAGGTGCTATGTATCGTTCTGTTACATGGGCCGTACTGCATAATCATATTGATGTGCATAATCAAAAGGCCGTAGAAGCATTATTGCCAGAATTAGATCTTACTATGGAGGCTAGTGATGATTCATGTAAGGTTTTTATTGCTGGTCAAGATGTAACTGACTATATCAGAACGCCACAAGTGAATAATGCGGTTTCTATAGTGGCTTCATATAAAGGGGTACGTCAATACTTAGTTGAACGACAACGTCTTATGGCTGAAGCAGGTGGGGTTATACTCGATGGTCGCGATATTGGCTCTGTTGTATTACCCGATGCAGAGCTAAAAATTTACTTAACAGCTTCAGTTGAAGCTCGTGCTATGCGTCGTTATTTAGAGGTAAAAGGTACATCTAATGAGCAAACGCTAGAAGATATTAAAGATAGCGTTATGCAACGTGATGATATGGATAAGAACCGCAAAGAATCTCCATTGATTCAGGTAGAAGATGCTGTGTTGGTCGATTCTAGCGATATGACATTTGATGAAACTGTGGAACATATATTACATCTAGTACAGGAGCGAATCTAAATGAACAAATTTTCTACATGGCTTTGGCG
>JAIITD010000091.1 GCA_022737715.1 Veillonella sp. | reverse complement strand
ACCCAATTTTCTTTCACAATTTGCTTGCTGCGACCTACAGCTAATGCCTTATCAGGAACATTTTTAGTAATCGTAGAACCAGCTCCTACATAGCTATAATTACCAATTGTAACAGGCGCTACCAAATTACTGTTACAACCTACAAATGCACCATCGCCAATAGTTGTACGATGCTTGATTTTTCCGTCATAATTTACAGTAATTGTACCACAACCGATATTGACACCAGAACCAACGTCACTATCGCCAATATAGGATAGATGAGGGAATTTAGTGCCTTCCCCAACATTGGAATTTTTAACCTCTACAAAATTACCAATATGAACTTTATTGCCAATAACCGTATTAGGGCGCAAATGAACATATGGACCAATATCTACGCCATCTTTTACTTCGCAATCATGACCATAGGTAAAATGAATCACTGTATTATTGCCAACAGTTACATTCGTCAAACGCGTATGAGGTCCAATTTCACAATTTTCACCAATCACCGTATTGCCTTCTAAAACGGTACCAGGATGTAGAATTGTATCAGCCCCCACAGTAACCTCTGGTGCTACATAGGTATTATCAGGGTCAATAATCGTTACACCAGCAGTCATTAATTCTACATTTTTACGATGTTTTAAAATAGATTCAGCTTCAGCCAATTGCAAACGAGAATTTACGCCTAATGATTCTTCAAAGTTTTCAGTCATATAAGCGCTTACCTTATCGCCACCATTAACAAGAATACCAACTACATCTGTAATATATAGTTCACCTTGTGCATTGTCATCGGATAATTGACCAAGACAAGGCCATAGTTTTTTACTATCAAAAGCATACATACCGGTGTTAACTTCTTGTACAGCTAATTCTTCTGGTTTGCCATCCTTTTGTTCCACAATGCGTACTACATGACCTTGTTCGTTGCGAATGATGCGACCATAACCTGTTGGATCTGGCATATGAGCTGTTAAAATTGTAGCCGCAGCTCCAGATTCAGTATGTTCTTTTAAAAGAGCTTCTAAACTTTCTTTAGTCACGAGCGGTGTATCACCACACAACAATAGAATTGTGCCATCAAAAGATCCTAATACAGGTTCCGCCATCTTTACTGCATGACCAGTACCATTTTGCTCTTCTTGACGTACAAATTCAGCACGACCTTCTAGATAGTCTTGTACTGCATTTCCCCCAAAACCAACAATAACAACATCCTTGTCGGTTTCAAGAGATTGAACTGTTTCTAGCACGCGTTCAACCATTGCTTTACCGCCAACCTTATGAAGTACCTTTGGCAATTTGGACTTCATACGGGTACCCTTACCAGCTGCTAAAATAAGACTTGCAATATTCATAGTAAACTCCTATCTATCAATTGTATCAAATACAGGTTCGATGTGAATTTCATTTGTACTTTCATCAATGCCATGGAACGTAAATAGCGACTCATAATCATTGATTAACTTCGGACTTGGTTCAGCAGTAGCCACAAGGACACCTGTCCCCACCACTTTGCCATTCATCTCATGTACAAGCTCTGTAAGCCCTTTAGCCGTACCTCCAGCCTTCATGAAATCATCAATAATGAGCACCTTCGCATTTTGTGGTATAGCGCGTTTAGTTAATGTCATCGTTTGAATTCGGCCAGATGAACCCGTTACATAATTAATACTAATAGCGGACCCTTCAGTAACCTTACTATCACGACGGGCGATGACAAGAGGTTTATTGAAAGCTCTAGCTACCATAACAGCTAAGGGAATCCCCTTTGTTTCTACTGTCAAAATATAATCTGGATTACGGTCCACAAAGCGAGTCATAATAATTTCGCCCAACCGAGTCATCACATGCCAATCATACAAAATATCCGACATGTAAATGAATCCGCCTGGAATGATACGGTCTGGTTCGCGCAAACGTTTTTGCACATCACGTAGAATTTCATTGGCCTGCTCACCCTTTCGATGAGGGATGAATCGAACACCGCCAGCTACACCTGCTACGGTTTCCAGAGTACCCAACTGAAAATGTTCCATCGATTGACGAACACATGTCAAATCTTCACTTACTGTAGATTTCGCCATTCCGAAAAAGTCACAAAAATAATTAAGAGATATAAGTTTTTGTGGCGAATCGACCAATAATTTAGTCATTGCCACCATTCTTTCAACACGTCGAACTTTATTCATAAGCCTTCCTTTGCTGAATACTCGATTTATATTGATACATATATTATACCATGAATTTCCGAATATTCGCATTGAGAAAATATATATAATTCGGAAAAAGCTCTAGTCATAGACTAGAGCTTTCAACAGTTTAAATATAAAGTTATAAGATATATACTTTTACAGTTTGACGACCAAATCGTAAAGCTTCTGCTCGAGAATTAAAGGCTAAGTCAATACGACTACCTTTAATAGCCCCGCCAACATCATCAGCTACAGCATAGCCATAACCTTCGATAAACATTTTAGTACCTAGTGGAATAATCCGTGGATCCACCGAAGCAATCCCTTTTTTCAAGCGACTGCCAGTAGCCGTATAATTGCTATTTCCAGGATCCTGAGCACTATATGCACTAGCATGCATCGTCATAACGCGTACATACTTATTAGGAACCCCATTATGACTACGCGATATGGCAGAATCGCCAAAACGAGTTTCTTCTTTTTCTAAAGCGCTCATCGTAGCCGTTCCTACACGACCATCTACAGTTAGGCCCTTGGCTTTTTGGAATTTGCGTACTGCTAATTCAGTGTTATGCCCAAAAATACCATCTGCTGAATCCTTAAGATATCCTTGATGCACTAACATGGTTTGAATTTTCTGTACATGATGACCTCGTTGTCCCTTATCAACTGACTTCGCTTGTGCGAAGGCCATCATATTAGTCATACATAGCACAGTACATAGTATTAAAATTCTCTTAATCATGTACATTCCCCTTTATTGCTTAACTTAGCAATTATGATATACCCCAATATGACATTCTTTTCGTTTAGCACCTACAATTCGTAAGTAACCATAACCAATGATAGCAGAAATGATGGAACCTATCAATACGCCCCCTTTAGCCATCTCTTGCGCATGACCTGGATTATAGGCCAAAACAGACACGAATATACTCATAGTAAAACCAATACCACACACAATGGAAGTGCCATATATAAACTTCCAATTGGCTTCTGCAGGCATAGGAACAATACCTAATTTAATCATCCCAAACATAGCACCAAAAATACCAATTTGTTTACCTAAAATTAGGCCTAATGCAACGCCTAGTACAACTGGATGACTTAAATCAGCCATGCCAAATCCATCAAGGTTAACACCAGCGTTAAAGAATGCGAAAATAGGAACAATAACAAAACTTACCCAGTTGGATAAATAATGTTCCCAGTGTTGCATCGGTCTCACATATTTTTTACCGATTTTACCGCGTTCTGGTATTGTCATCGCAAGAATTACACCTGCCATCGTAGCATGTAAACCAGACCGTAAAATACAGTACCATAAAATAACACCGAGAATAATGTATGATAAGGACCGTACATATCCGGTTCGATTACAATAAATCAATAACCCCGTCACAATAACGGATGCCACTAAATAAAATAGATTAATACTTGCTGCATAGAATATGGCAATGACGATAATCGCAATTAAGTCATCAATAACAGCCAAAGCTGTCAAGAACACTTTCATAGAATTAGGTACGCGAGAACCTAATGCAGTAATAACGCCAATGGCAAACGCAATATCCGTAGCAGTCGGAATTGCCCAGCCATGTACATATACATCATTGGATCCTGCTATAAGGTAGAAAATAATAGCAGGTACAATAACCCCAAATAAAGCAGCAATACCTGGCATGATGCGCTTGGCATTTGTGTTTAATTCACCGCTTACCAATTCACGTTTTACTTCTAAGCCTACAAAAAGAAAGAAGATAGCCATTAAGGCATCATTAACCCATTCCATGGCAGTTAATGGACCCAATGGTAAATTGACTAATGACATGTATTGTGTCGCCAATGGAGAATTCGCAACGATTAAAGCAATAATTGTAGCTCCTAGTAATACAGTAGTTGCAGCACCAGGAGAACGTAAAAATACAAATATCCGTTCCATATGATTCCTTCCTAATATTCTTAACTCACTACTTATTTCTAGCCGTTCTAATTTTATATGCTACTGATAAAACGGTAGCACCTAATAAACCAGATATAATAGATCCAATAAAAATACCAATTTTAGACATTTCTTGAGTTACACCAGGCGGGAATGCCAAAGTGGCCACAAACAAACTCATGGTAAAACCGATACCACAAACGATAGCAGTACCATACACCTCAGGCCAGGTTGTATTCGTCGGCATCTTAATTATCTTGGATTGTACTAATACGTAAACAGCAGAGAAAATACCAAGCTGTTTCCCCAAGATAAGGCCTAATGAAACACCTAAAACGACCGGGTGGAACAAATGATCTACAGAAACATCTGAGAAGGATACACCGGCATTTAAGAAACTAAATAAAGGAATAATTAAAAAATTAACCCAGTTTTTCAGTTTATCCGCCCATGCGTGCATAGGGTACACTGTTTCGCCATCCAACTTACCCGTTGCAGGAATAGTCATAGCTAACACAACACCAGCGATAGTGGCATGAACACCAGATTTTAAAACAAAATACCAAAGGACGGCACCTAGTACACCATATAAAACGGGTCTCACATAGCCTTGTTTATTCGTATACCACAATGCACCTGTCACAATAGCGGCAACGATTAAATGAGGAAAATCTACACCACCACCATAAAATATGGCAATAACTATGATAGCAATTAAATCATCGATAACGGCCAATGCAGAAAGGAATGCCTTCATCGCTTGTGAAACGCGTTTACCAAGCATCATAATAACACCTATAGCAAAGGCAATATCAGTAGCAGTAGGTATCCCCCACCCATGCGTGTATTCTGGTACAGATCCAGCAATTAAAAAGTAAACTAACGCAGGTGTTACCACTCCGGCAAATGCAGCTAAAACCGGTAACAATCTCTTTGAGTTGGTGTTTAGCTCACCGGAAATCATTTCAGTCTTAATTTCAATTCCTACATATAGGAAAAATAAAGCCATTAGACCGTCATTTACCCACTCCAATACATCCATTGGACCTAAATAAATATGCATCATAGAAAAATACTGTTCAGCTATTGGCGAATTGGCGGTTATAACCCCAAGAATAGCAGCAAGTAAGAGCATAATACCGCCTGATGATTCAGACTGAATAAATGCTTTCATATATTTCATAATAACTACCACTTTCTCAATCATAATATAAATACAGGTTTTAACACATAAAAAACCTAGTTGATATATATTATTATATCATTTTAGTTCGAAATCAATCAATAAACTAATGATGAACCATACTGATTAAGTCTAGAGTAATCAAATATTTGCGACATACTTATACTGATGGAGCAAGCTAATAAAATATTAGATTAATAATTATTCCCTCTAGTCAGAGAAATTAAAAATACAATAAGTGGAATGGTTAAACAAATTGCAGCTATACTATTTGTGATTGGATTAGACCAAAGAGGCACAATAAAACCTAGGAAAACTAAAATACTACAAAGGATAGGCTTACGCCAAACATGTTGTATCTCAACGGGTGCTTTAGATTCCATAGCACGAGATTTAACAAATTTCTTTTTAATAGTCATCATAATGCCTGTTATAATACCTATAATAAGAACTATATCCCAGATGGCCCATAATATTTTAAGTACCATTGTATTATGATTATGAATATGGAGATTAATCATTGTAGTCATACCAGTAAAATACCATGGTATTGTTTTTGTGGAATACATATCCTTAGCAGAATCAGTATGTAAATTAGCATAGACGGGCTGGCCCAAAAACATAGCAGGATCATCATCATTTTCAGCACCTAAATAAAATGCATAGTGATGGTCATTAAATTTGGATGGATAATCAATAGATATAAGCTGACGATCTGGATAGGCTTTCATAATGCGAGAAATAGCTTCGGATGGTTGTAAAATTTCGGATTGATCCGATGACAGCTCTTGCTTTGCAGTATGTAGTACATCTGCATTATAACTGTCATTGGCAATAAAAAATCCACCTATCCATACACCTGTAATGCATAATATAAATCCCCATACAGTAGCAACCATTGCAAACTCACGATGCAATGAACTTAATTTCATATGATTTGATAATACTTCAGATTTTGCAAAACTTTTACGAAATGGACCATATAAGAAAATACCAGAAATAATCGATAAAGCACAAAAAAAAGATAAAATTGTTACAATATAAATCCCAGTTTTTCCAATATCTAATCGCGTATGTAGTTGATGAAGAGTATGTAATATACTGCGCACCCAAGGATGAGCAGATGTTTCATGATGCGTAGTAATGAGTGCTTTCGTATTAGGATTATATAATGCATAGTCTCCACCCATTCCCATACGTGCTGGAGGAGCTACGGTAGCAGTTGAATCAATAATACGATACCGTAAAATATGTCCAGCCCCCATAGCAGGAGAAATATTTAAAATATCCTTAGATGGATAGGTTTGTTTAACTAATAGGGCTCCTTCATCAGCATAATTAAAAATAGACATTTCTTGTTGACTCATAGCCATAGATGATGAAGTATGGTGTGTTCCTCCTTGAGCCCATGCATTTAACTCAGTCCTAAACATAAGGATGAGCCCAGTAATACAAAACATTAAGAAAAATACTACAGATATTATAGATAACCATTTATGGATTTTATAAATCTTTGACATACATATGCCTCCTTTCCTATTACTTTATACCTCTATTGTTATAACAATACAATACAGCTACCGCTATAGGTATCTACGTCATAACTAACTTTACTTGAATGTATATATACATATATGATACAATATGTACATC
>JAIITD010000090.1 GCA_022737715.1 Veillonella sp. | reverse complement strand
GAAAACCACTTATCATAAATAGGTTTATCTAACCTATTAGAGATAAGTGGTTTAAAATTTATAAAATTTTTTGATAAGGAGTCTTATAAATCGATACCTAACAATTTATTAGTATGTTTTATAAACTCATCAGAAATTTTACACTTTGCAGTTGTTTACCTATTTCCTGTTCACAATAAGAAAATAGTAATCGTTCTAATTCCTTCCATACAGTTCCAGGAAGTTCAATAGGTGCTGCATCGCCCCATTGATAGGCCAAAATATTTGGCATTTCGTTGCGTAATGCAAGAGATGGATTCATACGAGTATGTATCCGCAATTCATCCCAAAATAAATCGATTCCATCTCCAGTAGTAAATGCCTCATGTTGTGGCATCACACCGGCTAACGCCAGCATTTGCCATCCCAATATGATGGTCCCTAAACGTACATTTCGTTGACGTATCGATTTTGAATAGTTGACCACAACATTAAATACATTACGATCAACATCATACAATGCAAAGAGTTCTTGTATTAGTTCACTGGCTACAGCTGCATACGCAATGTTATCTAGATTCGTATCTAGAGATTCCACCACATAGGAACCATCGATTTGTGTGACTTTCACAAATTCCCCGTCCTGCACAACTGTAATATACATAGCGCTAAAGGGGCGTAAATAGGATGCATTACGCAATGTTTGTAACCGTTTATGCGGAAACGAAGCCCTAATGATACCTAAGGACGGCGTAATAAAGGTAAACACCGAATAGAGCTTATATTTTTTCCGACTCACCACGATAGCCGGCGTATTAAAAGCGCCACTAATCTTGTTCATGTTCATCGTCCGTAACAGTTTCAGACTCAGGCAAAGGTGTTACACGCAAACGTGAAATACGATAGCCTTGCATCTTAATGACTTCAAATGTATAGCCATAAGCATCAACGGTATCCCCTACAATTGGAGTACGACCTAATAAACCGAAGATATATCCACCAATCGTATCAGAATCAGAATCTTCAATATGAATATTCATCATTTCAGATACTTCATCCACAAGAACCTTACCGTCAAATTCAAAGGAGCCATCAGAATAACTCATCGTTGCAGGCAAATGAGGTTCATGTTCGTCTTGAATATCCCCTACTAATTCTTCGATGATATCCTCTAACCCTACAAGGCCCACCATACCGCCGTATTCATCGACAACAACGGCTTGGTAAATACGACGTGTTCGCATGTATTGCAATAAGGTAGATAATTTCATAACCTCAGGAACTGTCAAAATATCTCGTTTGATATTGCGCAAATCTTTTCTAGCCTGCTTTTGACGTTCCATCAAATCCTTAATGTGTACAAGGCCTACAATATGATCCTTATCCTCCACACACAATGGGTATCTCGTATGCGATGTAGAACGAATGACCTTCATGGCTTCATCATAACCATCTTCAACGAAAATACAATCCACATCTTGGCGAGGTACCATAACCTCTTTTGCCATACGTTCTACAAAGTTGAACACATTGTCTATCAACTCAGATTCTACCTGATTTAACTGACCTTCTTCATGACTTCGAGAAATCATCATACGTAATTCCTCTTCCGTATATACGAGGTCTAGTTCTGTAAGGTATTTTGTTTGGTAAAATTTAAGGATACAATTAGATATTTTACTAGCCAACCATACAAAAGGGTATACAATACGACCAACACCAACGACGATGCGGCTATGCATATTCACATACTTTGTAGGGAATGATAATCCCAATGCCTTCGGTACAATTTCCCCGAAGATGAGGACGATAAGGCTAATGATAATTAGCAAGAGAAGGTCCAAAATATGATGAACCCATGTCTCATGGATATTAAAAATATCCATAATACCAGCTACAAAGCTATTAAAGATATATGTACCAGTTCCCGCCAAGGTGAGAATGAAAAAGAGTATTAGAAATTGTGTAGTATTAAGAAAATACTCAGGATTTTGGTATAGCTTTAACAAGAATTGACGATCCTTTTCATGTAGGATTTCCATATCCTCTACGTGTTCCTTGCGCAATCGTGCAAAGGAGAATTTCGCTACCACCAAAAAGTTAATTAAGAAAATACATACTATGCCGAACCCTATCGGTAACAGGGCATCTATACTGTCCATAACAATCCTTTCTAACTATAATCAATTTAAATAATCTATTTTTTATATCCCAACTCTGAAAGCATACCCGATTTATTGCGCCAATCTTTTTTTACCTTAACCCATAAATCAAGATATACTTTTGTAGCCAACAACTTTTGAATATCCATGCGCGCTTCTGCACCTATCTTGCGGAGTAACGCACCTTTATTACCAATGATGATGCCCTTTTGAGAATCGCGTTCACAATAGATGGTAGCACGAATATAGGTGGTTCCATCATCACGGGTCTTCATTTCATCCACATCGACAGCGATAGCATGAGGGATTTCATCACGAGTAGACAACAAAATCTTTTCGCGAACGATATCGGAAATAATCAATCGTTCTGGTTGGTCCGTAATCATATCTTCTGGGAAGTATTGAGGACCTTCTGGCAAATGCTCACCTAACACAGTAAGGAGTTCAGATAAATTTTCTTTATTTTTTGCCGAAATAGGAATGACACCAGCAAATGGATACGCATCTTGATAGGATACGATAGCTTCTAACACTTGTTCTTTTTGTAGTGTATCAATTTTATTGACTACGAGGAATACCGGTACTTTCACACGTTTCAACTGTTCAATGATGAAATTATCCCCTGGGCCTCGTTTTTCATTGCCTGCCACAACAAATAGCACGGCCTCTGTTTCTTTTAAGGATTCAATAGCTGCATCGACCATGAATTCACCAAGTTTATGTTTTGGCTTATGTACACCAGGTGTATCCATGAATACAATTTGTTTTTCATCATCAGTGTAAACACAAATAATACGGTTGCGCGTAGTCTGTGCCTTATCGGATACAATGGCAATCTTGTCGCCTATCAAGGCATTAATCATCGTCGATTTACCTACATTTGGGCGTCCTACAACGGCTACGAAGCCGGATTTAAAATGTTCTGCTTTATTCATTATATGGTTGATCCTCTCGTACATACCCTAAATTAGAAAGCACAAATTCTTCTTCTGTGCGCATTTCCTTTTTATCTTCATCGGTCATATGGTCATAGCCTAAGATATGCAAACAACTATGTGTTGTCAAATAGGCTAATTCCCGTTCAAAACTATGTCCGTATTCGATGGCTTGTTCATGAGCTCGTTCTAAGGAAAGTATCATATCCCCCAATAGATGATGTTCCTCTTCACTACCTTCATAATCGTCCCCTTCATTGAGGGCAAAGGACAATACATCTGTTGGTCTATCAATACCGCGATACTCCTTATTTAGTTCATGAATTTTCTTATTGTCGCATAGCAGAATGCTTAGTTCATCATCCTCGAGTCCATACACGCGGCTCACCTCATCGCAAACCTTTTGTATAACCTCTTCGATATTAGTATCTTTAGCTATACCATCATCATAACTAATTTGTATATGCATAATTCTTATTCTTCCTTTGAAAGCTTTTGATGGTACGCATCATAAGCTTTAACAATGCGACCTACCAAATCATGGCGCACCACATCTTGATCCGTGAAATACACCATATGAATACCAGACACGCGTTTTAATACCTTTTCTGCTTCATAGAGACCAGAGGTTACACGCGGCGGCAAGTCAATCTGTGTTTTATCACCATTGACAACCATTTTAGAGTTATTACCTAAACGGGTTAAGAACATCTTCATTTGCTCTGCCGTCGTATTTTGTGCTTCATCTAAGATAACAAAGGCATTTTCTAAGGTACGACCACGCATATACGCAAGTGGTGCCACCTCGATTGTACCTCGTTCCATAAAGCGCTGAACTTGTTCAATACCGAACATTTCGTGCAACGCATCATAGAGTGGACGCAAATAAGGATCCACCTTATCTTGTAATTCGCCTGGTAAGAAGCCGAGCCGTTCACCAGCCTCTACGGCAGGGCGCGTCAAAATAATCTTATCTACATTGCGATTCTTTAAGTAAAATGCTGCTAATGCAACAGCCAAGAATGTTTTACCTGTACCAGCTGGTCCAATGCCAAAGGTGATGGTATTCTTACGAATACTATCTACATATTGCTTTTGACCTTCCGTCTTTGGGGTGATGCTTTTACCACGCATCGTTACGGACAAGGTATCCTCGAACATGGTATGAAGGGCCTCCCCTTTGCCATTCATGACCATCTTAGCAGCAATGCGAACTTGAGATTCTGTAATCGTACTGCCTTCTTTATAGAGGAATACAAGTTCCTCTAATGTCCGATACAACGCCTCTACATGAAGCTCGTCGCCCTTTATGACAACTGTATCACCACGGGATACGATATCCGCAGGAATGACTTCATTCATCATTTGTAAATATCTATTGTGTTGACCTAGTATAGATTGTGCTAGATCATAGGTAGGAAAGGTAAATACCCGTTCACTCATGCTGTCCCCCATCTATAAATTTCCGTACTGCTTTACCATTTAAATAATCACATAAATCGCCTTGATGTGCATCTAATTCATCCATCATATCATCGATTAAATCCTGTACACGCCACCAGCCCATAGACCAATTGGTAAATAATGTATTATCCTCTGGGGCACGTCCCACTAAACGTTGCAATACAATATCCGGATGGAGATAGCGTAAAAACTGAACAACCCGCTTCGCGTACTCCTCAGCGCTAATCAAGGTAATTTGACCTTCTTCATACCATTTGGCCATCAATGTATTTTTCACGATATATAGAGCATGTAACTTTACTTGGTCAACGTCAAGGGATGATAAAATTTTAGCCCCTTCAATGGTATCCTCCATCGTATCCCAAGGCAAATTTACAATCATATGTGTGGTCACATTAAATCCATAACGCTTGATGCGTAGGACCGCGTCGATAAACTGTGCTAAATCATGGCCCCGATTGATTTTCTCAAGTGTATGATAATTAACGGTTTGTAATCCTAATTCGATATATATATCCTTATGAAACCGCTGTTGTATATCCTGTAATACATCTAAATATTCATTGGAAATACAATCCGGTCTCGTAGCAATAGCAATCCCCACTGCTTCATCAATACATCCTTGTTCCATATAGGATTTAAAATCCTCAATAGGTAAATAGGTATTACTAAAGTTTTGATAATAAGGAATAAATTTTTTAGCCTTATATTTAGGTCCGATGTGAGCAATATTTTCTTCTAACTGCATGCGCACCGTCATCCATGCCGGTCTATTTTCATAACCGGCACCGATTTCACCACAGAATGTACATCCCCCAATACCGGCTGACCCATCTCGATTAGGACAGGTTAACGGCAATGCAACAGGTAATTTATATACCTTTTCACCATATGTTTCTTTATAAAATTTTGACACCATCCGGTACCGTTTCGGTCTCGTTGTATCTGACATAACACTCCTCTATATCATTGTATATTTTCAGGGCGAATAAATGGGGCCACCTCTTTATTCACATCTATAATCACTGTGAAAGCCCCTTCTGGTATATGTTGAATTCCTAAATAAGTTGCTGTTTCACGGCTCATAGTCATTTCCACATATTGTTGGCGAATTTTACGCCATTCTTTAAATGTATAATTCGGAATAAATGTAGAAGCTATCTCTTCATTACGCCAAAATGCTTCGCCTACTTGTAGCAATTCCTTCGTTTGTTTAGGCAATCCTACTGCTTCACTGCGAACCTTACCGCGATAACTTACCAATGTATCGTATTGCAATAATTCCGCAGCTATCAAATCACCTTTATCAAGGAAGAAACGGTATAAGAATTCAATTTGGTCTATATCCTTAAGATTAACCTTATGATTGCCTTCCTTAAGCCATGCTCGTGTCATATCACAGAAATAAGTAAATGCATCAGTTTCACCGTGAATCAATTGTTGTCCAATATAGCCAAAGGTTGTTCTAAATCGTTCACTATTATAAAATCGCTCAAAGACATCTTCAAAATATTTCAAGAAACGTACATCATCATAAGGTAATACATGCGTACTTAGAACCTCATATGGAGCCAACGGATCTGCTACATATTTATATTCACTCATCCGTCGTACACCAGATCCTTTTAGTAATTTTAAGAATCCTATTTGCAACGCATGAGGTTGTAGGCTAAATAAATCGTTAAAAGATTGTCCAAATCGATTAAAATCCTCATGAGGCAATCCTACGATAAGATCCATATGAACATGCGTACGTCCCGCTTGAATGATAGGGCGTATAGATTTTTGAATGTACGGCCAATCATTATAGCGATTGATAGCATCTAATGTTTTCTTATGCGTACTTTGTACGCCTACCTCGATTTGAATACGTCCAGGTGGCGTTTCACAGAGAATATTGGTCTCCCAATCCGTCATAAGCTCCGGTTCCATCTCTAAGTGGAAGTTCATATCTGTATCGCTATCTCTCATGAACTCCATAAGTGGTCTATGATGATGAGGTGCACAGTTAAAGGTGCGGTCTACGAATTTTACTTGCTTCACACCATGATCAATAAACCATTGCAGTTCTTTTAATGTACGCTCTTGTGGAAAGAATCGCACCGTATTCTTATTGCCAGATAAACAGTATTGACAGGAAAAAGGACAACCACGAGAAGATTCATAATAAATAATCTTATGCTCTAAATCTTCCATGTCTGCCTCTGTATATGGGAATGGTATAGACGCTAAATCACAAACCTCTACGGCCTCTACAGAGCCTAAAATACTACCATCCCTACGCCCTCTCACGCCGGGAATCACAGGGTCTAACCCATCATTACCAAGCTGTAAGGCTGTTACAAGGGCATGGAATGCTTCTTCACCCTCACCTTGTACAATGTAATCGATATTTGGACATCGTGTTAATAATTCATCAGCTGTGAAAGAAACCTCTGGTCCACCCAATACGATTTTAATATCAGGCCGTACGGCTTTCACCATGTCCACCACATGCAAGGTCATTTCAATATTCCAAATGTAGCAGGCAAAGCCTAATATATCGATATCATGTTCTGTAATATCGCTGAGAATATG
>JAIITD010000089.1 GCA_022737715.1 Veillonella sp. | reverse complement strand
TCCATGCTCTGTATCCTCCCGCACGTCTATATCTAACTGATTATAAAATTGCCATTCACCTTCTATGGAAATATCGTATCCAAGATGAACACGACCCGTTCCATTGTGAAAGTCTACTGTTAATTCATGTGTTTTTACGGCCATGTGAAGATCGCCTAATGGCGTTTCATATGTGGACTGGCGTTCCTCGCCGCGAATGTATTGATGCCGCATATTAACCGCACCTGTACGCAAAAGAACAATAGAATCTTCATAAATCTTGATGGTCGTCTTAACCCCTTCAAGACCTGTTACGCTCGATTCTTCATAGCGAATATATTGGACTCCGTTCTTTTCATGCGAAGTACCTGGAGAAATCAATTCTACCACGGTATCCTGTCCATCTATGTCTCGTTGTACACTTTTTACGGATACTAAAACCCGTTTCATGTTTTTCTCCTCCATGGTCATAACATATCAATATATTATAGCACAAACAAGGGGCATTTTGAATGTTTTGTACACCCTATTTCAATAGATTTATACGTTCTTTTTCTCTATCATCACACGACGCTATGAGCTGTAATTTTTGCGCCCTATTGAGATGTTTAATAGCATATTCTCGCGACTGTGCCTCTTGTTTACTCTGAAAGTTTTCATGATAAACCAAATACACTGGTCTGCGACATTTCGTATACTTAGCCCCGCCTTTTATCACACCATTATGAGCATCTAAACGTTTTTTTAGATCCGTTGTCCACCCACAATACAAACTTTCATCAGCACATCGCACAATATAGGTGAAAAATTGTTTCTGATCCATCTTATTTACTAGCGTCGTCCTTAATCGGTTCAATAGTAATCGAATTAATAGTTACCGGATCAACAGGCTTATCATTTTTATCTGTTTTCACCTTACCAATTTTTTCAACTACATCCATACCTTGTACAACTATGCCAAAAATAGTGTGTTTATTGTCGAGATGAGGCGTAGGTCCCAAGGTAATGAAGAACTGAGAACCACCTGTATTCGGTCCACGATTTGCCATCGCAAGAATCCCCATTTTATTAAAATGGAGATCGTTGGAAAATTCATCTGGAATTTCATAACCAGGGCCGCCTGCACCTGTTCCTGTTGGATCCCCACCTTGAATCATAAATCCATCAATAACACGATGGAACGTAACGCCATTATAAAAGCCTTTTTTGGCAAGGTAATCAAAGTTTTTAACGGTAATCGGTGCCTTCGATCCATAGAGTCGAATTTTAATTTGCCCATAATTTGTATCAAAAATCGCATATTCATCTGCAATCGGCGCATTTGTAAAATTAGGCATCTTATTAACCGTTTCAGCTTGTGCAACAGGTGTAATCGTTTTATCCGCACTGTTATTGCCACATGCTGCGGTTACTACCATCATGCCCCCCAATAGAGCACAGCCTAATATTCTTTTAACATTCATGATAATCCCTCACAAAATATAGAATTCCCCAAATTATATATACATAGAAAAACCGCTCAACCCGTGAGCGGCTCTTTATTAGTATATCATGTTTTCACTATGAATTTCTTTAAAATTCTATAAAATTTACAATCTAAAAACAGCGTATAGTAAGGACTAATCAATCCATCCAAAATGCTTACATGCATTGTAAATACCATCTTTATCACAATCGGTAGTAATATAATCTGCCTCTAGCTTGAGTTCAGCTCGAGCATTCCCCATGGCGATGTTTAACCACTCCGGCCTAAACATAGATAGATCATTATATCCATCTCCAAAAACGACGACTTGATTTGGTTTCATATGGAAATGCTCAATCATATTACGAACACCCAGTGCTTTTTCCATAGGTTCATACAAGACACAACCTTCGCCATAGCGGATAAGTTTGTGCGTCATATGCTCGATGTCCTTTTCCTCTTCTTCTCCATCCTTAAAGAATACATAGATTTTATAAAAATCTTCTACACTGTGAAAGTCAAACTCTGGATCTACTACAGTTTTAAACACATCCCAATCAGGATGCCATTCCAATATTTCTTTATAAGGTGTAATGCGCCCCAATTTATTGCGGTCTGTTACAGCCCAAGGAATATGCTTTGATTCAAGGTATTCTAAATATTGAATACACATATCGCGATTCATACCGATCATGGATACCAATTTTCCATCAATGGTGATACTATGGCCTCCATCAGCTACGACATTCGTAATTCTAGCTTGCTCTGCAAAACGCATGGCATCGACTTGTATCCTACCTGTTGCAATCGACACCAAATGACCACGCCGTTGCAATTCATCTATACAGTACTGAGCACTATCTGGAATTTTTCCTTCCGGCCACACAGCCAATGTGTTATCGATATCAAAAAAGAAAAATTTTTGTTCCACAAGTCCTCCTATCTGTCGCTATATACGAGTTCATATACAAACTATTAACTCTACCCTATACACACTATTCATCTCGTCCACTCATCAATTGAAAGCGTTTTTGCTGTTTCACATCAGGATATTTGTCTCGATCTACATCGCTACAAAACATGTCTAAGGGACGTACATACAAATCGCGGTCATCATATAATTTTTGATATACCACCAATTTTTCACCCGTCTCAGAATGTGTAGCCACATCTAATACGTAATAATACATACCTTTAAAATGACGATACAAACCACCTTTTACGATTTCGTTCATAACTACCTCGGCTTACTAAAAACGATTCTTCATTTCTTATTAAACATTATACTAGGAAATACTATTTGAAAAAAGATGTTTATCACTATAAACAAAAGACTCGCATTCCCCTTTTCTTTCACTGTAATCCGTCTAAAAGGACTGAGTCAATAGAGTTGAAAGGGAGAATGCGAGTAACATTCTACATTTATTTAGTTGTATCTGAAGCCAAGCCTTTATGGATAAGACCTATGATAAAGCCAAGGATTGCAAAGCTCACCCAACCCATACCAATTCCTTGGAACGGAATATATTGAGTAAAGAGTCCTTCTAATGCATCTGGTGCCCAACCAGCTGTTTCCAGGCCACTCATCAATGCGGAAATCATGGTTAGTCCTATGGTCCAACCATATACACAACGACGGCCGCCAAAAACGTTATCGCTTAGAGCTAACAAGATAATAACAATCGTCAATGGGTACAGTAGCATCAACACTGGAATAGCGGCACTAATGATTGTTTTCAATCCGAACAAACCTAGTGCAAATGCAGCTACAGAGAATATAACGACATACACTTTATAACTAATTTTGCTATATAGTTTATTAAAATATGTGCTACAAGAAGTTATAAGTCCAATACTTGTACTCAAGCAAGCTAACAGAACGATGATAGCCAAAATAATTTGACCAATTCCACCAAAAAGGAAATCAGCACTAGCTGTTAACACAGGTGCGCCTGTATCAAACAAACCAAACCGTTCTACGCTTGTAGCACCGATGTTCGCGATGAATATATACACAATACCGAGGAGCGCTACCGCAATAGCACCAACCTCCATCACTGTTTTCGTAATAACATCACGAGATGTGGCCCCTGTAAGGCGCACAAAATCGATTACAAGAATAGCAAATACCACAGAAGCCAATGCATCCATCGTATTATATCCATCAAGGAAGCCTTGTCTGATTGCTGCACCAATTGTTGCATAACTTTCTTGTGGTGCTGCGTAAGATCCAATTGGTGTAATAAAAGATTTAACAATAAGCAATAAAATGACAAGCAGTAAAGCTGGTGTCAAAATATTGCCAATCCGATTAACAAGCTTTTGAGGACTAATCGATAGCCACAAAGAAATGCCAAAGAATATAGCAAGGAACAATGGTTGCATATCCAACGTCATGCCTTGTAAAAATGGCTTGATCGCAATTTCATACGCAACGGTACCCGTTCTTGGTGTCGCAAACATAGGACCAATACTTAAATATAAGGCTACCGTATAAATAAGGCCATATATAGGATGCACACGACCAGCTAATTCTTCAACGTCTTTACATCCAGAATAGCCCATGGCCATAACACCAAGCAATGGTAACCCTACGCCAGTTAATACGAAACCAGCCAATGCCCATCCTACATTAGACCCTGCGTGTTGACCTAATGCGGCCGGAAAAATAAGATTTCCCGCACCAAAGAATAGGGCGAATAACATCATGCCTATGGCTAAATAGGCGCGCAGTGATAGATTTTCTTTTCCATCCATAAGGTTATCTCCCTTCGTACTACACTATCATATTAGATAATATTATATATGA
The DNA here is from genome assembly GCA_022737715.1 of Veillonella sp. Lineage (GTDB taxonomy): Bacteria > Bacillota > Negativicutes > Veillonellales > Veillonellaceae > Veillonella. Next base: position 2,930 of record JAIITD010000089.1, on the reverse strand, counting down.
TAGTGTACTCCGGTTCAACAACAAAAATCGAATTATATCGAACTTTCATTACACCTTACGAATATTAACTTGCACGTCGTAGAATGTACTCCCCCATGCTTCATCAGTCGGTCTAGATGCAGTTACGGCATTAATCCCTACCCTATCATCACTGGATTGAGATTGCCACCATACGCCAAGGGTCACAAGTGTGCCTCGTTGTACTGTAGTATCTAGATATACTTTTATACGAACAGCCCCTCGATTGTTATAAATCTCTACGACGTCCCTATTATTAATGTTATATAATGCGGCATCATCTGGATGCATACGCAACTTCATTAATTCAGGATCATCAAATTCTAATTCACAGAAACTAGAGTCTAATATACGTATATCATTTCCGATAATCAACCAGAATGGTTCATCATCTCCATATGGTTCTGTATAGGTAATCAACGGAATCTGTTCTCGAGGGTTTAAAATTTCGATTTTTCCTGACGGCGTCTTAAAATCCGTCTTATAATTATCCGGCAATGTTACTTCAACCAAATCACCACGCAAAATAGCATCTTGTTCGTCTTGTGAAAGCTTAGATGAATTGCGAACCATATGCTCAATTAATTCACATTCTGTCATGCCGAAGAAAGGCTCATCAAATCCCATACGCCGAGCAAGTTCAGAAATCACTTGCCAATTAGACCGAGATTCACCAACCGGTGGTATCGCTTGGTAACTAGCCGCAATTGTATAGTGCCCATAAGAATTAAAAATATCATCAGATTCAGCAGAGCTCGTAGCCGGTAAAATAATATCCGCATACGCACAAGTATCCGTAAAGAAACGCTCGTGAACAACGGTAAATAAATCGTCCCTCATGAGGCCTTGTCTCACGAGATTTTGATTTGGTGCTGTTATAGCTGGATTCGATGAAAACACATATAAACTGTGAACAGGCACGCCGCCACTAGTATCCTCTAATCCATGTTCTAGAAGTGCCTTTGGGTTTGTTAGCAGCTCACCCAATAAAATCATTGGCATCATCCGTTTATGTGGCGTTTGTGTATTAGGTTGTTGCATAAATGATTTATTAAAATATTGGCTACTACTAGAACTAGATAACAAGCCTCCACCTAGATATTGCCATGCACCTACTACAGCAGGAAGTGCACTGATACAACGACAGCTCATCGCACCATTGCCATACCGAGATACGCCACTACCCAAACGAATAAAAGGGGCCTTCGCTTTTGCATAGGCATGAGCTAATTCTTCTATAATTTCAACCGGTACACCACATATAGAGGAAGCATATTCTGGAGTAAATTTAGGCAATACATCTCGTACTAGCTCATCATAACCTTGTACATATGCTTGAATAAATGCAGTATCCTCAAGTCCATCTCGATGTATGATATGCATCATACCAAGTGCTAATGCGCTATCAGAACCAGGTTTTACATACACATGATGTGTGCCTTGATCATAAGTATATGTTTTATGGGTATCTATAACCCATACAGAAGCGCCGTTTCGTTTTGCTACATTCACATCATGTAATATATGTACATCTGTAGCCGTCGCATTAAGGCTCCACAATATAATCAAATCACTATGTTGTGCCTCTTGAGGTTTGATAGCAATTGTATCTCCATAGACGGACTTAAATGCTGCTTGCTTTGCAGGAGAACAAATCCCTCTATCTTGACTGGTAGCCCCAATGCGACGAAAGAAATAATCCGCTGCAGGACTATTTACAGCCCCCATGGTCCCCGCATAAGAATAACGAAGAATACTTTCACTACCATAGGTATCAATAGTATGTTTAAAGTTTTCTACAATTCGATCTAAAGCCTCATCCCATGAAATAGGTATAAATTGATCCGGACCTATGCCTTTTGTACCAATTCGACGTAATGGTGTCATCAAGCGTTTAGGCGAATGAATAACACGCTCATAGTGGGCCATCTTAGGACATAATGTACCTCGTGTAAAAGTATGTTCTCTATTGCCACGAACCTTTATCACTTTATTGTCATCTACTGTAAGTATAAGTCCACAAGCATCAGGACAATCATAGGGACATACACTTTTATATTCTTTCATATAAGCACCTCGCTTATCATCGTATTTATAGCAGTAATTTTATATGTATATTTATAGTATCATACATACACCACTATATCTGTAACAAAATTAACGAATATCGATATTTTTCAAACTTCGTATCAATGAATACATTGTATATCAATGCATAGAGCAAAATCACTTATCAAAATAAGTGTGTGACGTCATAACTTTTATTAATGTGTACCATGTAGATATACAATAAATATCGATACTTTTCAGTATTTATTTATAGTTTCTCCCCTACAATACAAACAGATGAGCAACGCATAAAAGTACCATTTTTTACGTTCAGGAATGTATCTATTACCAAAAGTCATAATTTGTAATTTCAAGGTATTATCGATTATTTCAGTACTTTTTGTTAACCTGTGTGATAAATTTCACGTAAGTTATGCAAATTATGTAATGCATTAAGTTATGTAAAACTATTCAATAACTCAACTTTGTGTGCTATACTGACATTGTCATTTGAGAGGATATAGAACTCACCGGACATCATATCACATTCATTGATATAACGGAGTGGAGTCTACTATATCAGGTCATATTTTCTGAAAAGAGGTTTTAACAATGGCAGACGCTAAAAACACTGTACTTTTCCCTTATGAAACATTGAAAAAATTGAGCATGGACGCTTTCCAAAAATTCGGTTTCTCCGAAAAAGAAGCTGACATCATTCAAGACGTACTTTTGACTTCCGACTTATTCGGTATTCAAAGCCATGGTATGCAACGTATGGTTCGTTACCACAAAGGTATCACTAACGGCTTGATTAAAATCGACGCTAAACCTGAAATCGTAAAAGAAACTCCAATCTCCGC
>JAIITD010000088.1 GCA_022737715.1 Veillonella sp. | reverse complement strand
TCAGCGAAATCTTTGTACATTGTAGTGTGTTCGTAGTTTTCACCAGCTGCTGCATCGCGAAGGTTAGCTTCGATATCAGCGGAAATGTCGCCACCATGAAGAGCTTTGAACCATACTTTAGCATGAGCAGATTCGTTGTGAGCTGTTTCTTCGAAATAATCAGCGATTTCGTTCATGCCAGCTTTACGAGCTGCTGCTGCGTAGTATGTATATTTTTGGTATGCTTGGGATTCACCAGCAAATGCTGTTTGAAGATTTTTTTCAGTGTTAGAACCTTTTAATTCTGCCATTTTAATACTCCTTTGTACTTACATCTAATTTCAAAATATTTACTTAGTTATATATTCATAACCACTTGGTTGTGAATGCAATGGTGGGTAACTCACTTGAGTTTAAGTTAAATAAAAACTTATTTATATACGGATTAGATAGACACTTGTCTATACTTGAAAAAAGCACTTGCTTATCTAGTAAATGAGTACTTACCTATGATTGTAAAGAGGCACTTGCCTATAATTTACACCACAATGTTTTTGATTCGTATACTTAACGAATAATCATTGTTGACTATATTGTAACACAGTAAATGAGAAATGCAAGTGTTTTTACAAAATTTATTTCGAAAATTTTCTAAATGATAAATATTATCAATGCAGTGAATAAGCGGCTTTTAAAAGCTTGTTAAGTAATGGATTTATAAAAAGTAGATATCGTGATAATGAGAATGAGAATTACATGGAAAATCATTATTGTTTATAGAACTGTTTGTTTTGGTAACAATTCTGATTATACCGACAGAGTTTATTAGTCATAGTATAGTTTTACCTATATAGGAGAACACATTTTGAGTATAATAGATACATATAGAATAGAAATAGTATAAGGAGGCGCTATGGCGTTTATTAGATATTATGTGGGCGATGTAGTGCAGATGAAAAAATCCCATCCCTGTGGTAGTGACGAGTGGGAGGTTAAGCGTATCGGCACTGATTTTCTTATCGTATGTAAAGGTTGTGGTCATCAGTTGTTGATGCCTCGCCCTAAGTTTGAAAAGGCAGCGAAAAAGATTGTATCGCGATTGCCTGAAAATGAATGAGGTAGGCCTATGATACGACTCACTGATTATGTTACGAGCGGAGGCTGTGCGTGTAAGATTGGTCCTCATATATTAAATCGTGTATTAAATGAGGTGACGCCTGTTACTAATGAACATGTATTGGCTGATATGACGAGTGCCGATGATGCGGGGGTATATCAAATTTCTGATCAACTTGCCCTTGTACAAACATTGGATTTTTTTACGCCTGTTGTCAATGACCCAACGTTATTCGGTAAAATTGCAGCGGCTAATGCATTGAGCGATGTATATGCGATGGGGGGGATACCCCTAACGGCGATGAACATCGTTGGATTTCCTGTTCCCTTAGTAGAACAAGGTGTATTGACGGATGTACTCAATGGGGCTGCGTCAATTGTGTCCGAAGCAGGTGCAGCCATTGTAGGTGGTCACAGCATCGAAAATAAGGAACCTATTTTTGGCATGTCGATCACCGGTCAAGTTAATCCTAACGAGATTTGGAAGAATAAAGGCGCTCGAGTAGGGGATGTATTGGTGTTAACGAAACGCATCGGCACAGGTATTATGAATAATGCGTTGAAAGCTGATTTATTTTCTACTGGTACGGCGCAAGCGATTGCTAGCATGAGTATGTTGAATCGCGTGGCTGCTGAGGTGGCCCATAATTTTACAATTCATGCGTGTACTGATGTGACGGGCTTTAGCCTTATGGGGCATTCTGTAGAAATGGCGAGTGCTTCTAATGTAACGATTCATATCAAGACTTATGATATCCCGCTTTTTGATGATGTGATAGAGGCTGCGCAAATGGGGTTGGTTCCCGCTGCATCTTATGGTAATCGCAAGGCTATAACTGATGTACAGGTTGATGTGAATTTAGATGCGGTGTGGACGGATATTCTCTTTGATCCACAAACATCAGGTGGCCTTCTATTCTCTGTGCCTGCTACCGAAGGATCGGATTTGGTGAAAGCCTTACATGATGCAGGCGTTGAATGTGCCACTATAGTTGGTGCTGTTGAAAGCTTTAGCGGATTGGCGGTACGTGTAACTAAATAACATATAATAGATATAATATTTTTTTGACATATATGGAATAGTGTTAGTAGATGCTTTCACAAAATATATAATGTTAGTGAGGTATATGATGAGTAATACGAATGAATTAACTGTAGATGTACGTGGTAGTTTGTGCCCAAAACCTGTCATTGAAACGAAGAAGGTAAGTGATGCAAATCCAGACGCAATTATTACGACAATTGTAGATAACGAAGTGAGTCGTGATAATGTAGAAAAATTCGGCAAGTCTCGCGGCTATGATGTGGCGATTGGACAAGATGGCATAGATTTTTTTATTAAACTAACGCCAAATACAAATCCTTCACCGGATGTTGGTTGCGAACCGATGAGCTATAGTAACCGTGTTATTTTGATGACAAAGGATTATCTAGGTGAGGGCAGTGAAGAACTTGGCCGTAACTTGATGAAAACCTTCTGGGTATGCTTGGTTGAAGCTGACGTTAAACCATCTACGATTTATTTCATCAATAGTAGCGTTAAAATGGTAACCAACGATTCGGTTCATTTAGAAAATATTAAAAAGCTAGCTGATGCAGGTGTTGAAATTGCTGCATGTGGTATTTGTCTCGACTACTATGGCCTAAAAGACAAAGTAGGTGTAGGTTCTATTACAAATATGTATGCTATTACAGATGCTATTGTTGGGGAAAATCTTGTTAAACTTTAATTCTCGCATTTTTGTTACAAAGGATTAATTAATACAATAGGAGGTGAGGCAATGGATAATAAAAAGTTACTTGTTGTTTTTACATCCTATTATTTTGGAGATAAAGCGGATAAGGTATTAACGGAATTAGAAGTGCCTCATCAATTGATGGCCACACCGCCAGAATTGAATGATATGTGTGGTTTGTCCATTCAAATAGAATCGAGTATTGTAGAACAAGTTCAGGCTATTTTAAAAGAACATAAAATCAGTATGTCAGGGCTCTTTTGGTATGAAAAAGGTAAAGCGGCAGTGGCTTATGTAAGTTAGTTTGATTTAGAATTATAATAATGAAAGGTTGAATTTCAATGAGCAAATATGAAATTGAAAATGTAAAATTAACGGCTCCTAAATTGGATCGTAAAGATTTAGAGTATGCTATGACGTATCGTTATGCATGCAAAAAATTTGATAGTACTAAAAAGATTTCTGACGAAGATTGGAATGCAATTTTAACAGCAGCTCGCTTGGCACCAACATCGCTTGGTTTTGAGCCTTTTGAATTGTTAGTTATCCAAAATCCTGAAATTCGTGAAAAAATGAAAGTTCATGGCTGGGGTATTCAAGCAGGTCTTGAAGCAAGTCATTTTGTAGTGTTCTTAACACGCAAAAAGGTAGATTTAGAATTTGATTCCCCTTATGTGCGCTATATTCAAGAAACAGTTAAACAATTACCTGCAGAAATCGATGCAGCATATCGTGAAAAATATGCTCAATTTACTACAAGTGATTATAAAACCTTTGAATCTGAACGTGCTGCCTTTGACTGGGCTTCTAAACAAGCGTACATCGTAATGGCCAATATGATGACCATGGCTGCTTATGAAGGTGTGGACTCTTGTCCGTTAGAAGGCTTTAACCAAGATGATATGACTGCACTATTAGGCGATGAGCTAGGCCTCTTCGATACGAAACATTTCGGCATTTCCGTAATGGCTGCTTTCGGTTACCGTGATGAAGAACCACATCGCAATAAAACACGTCGTACATTAGATGAAATTGTAACAGTTATTGAATAATATATAATTAAAATAGAAAAGAAGATAGGCATTATCGTTGTGATAATACCTATCTTCTTTTTGTGCATTTATGTATTAATGTTTATTGTTTTAAGCTCTCTGGTTACTCGTAGGCGACTTTGGGCCTGACGAGCCAAAGGCGAGGAAGAAAATGCCCATGGAGCCATAGAGCAACCATCGGGCTGTTTTACTTAAACGTTAAAACGGAAATGTGTTACATCGCCGTCTTTCATAACGTAGTCTTTACCTTCAAGGCGTACAAGACCTTTTTCTTTAGCAGCGTTTTGGCTGCCGCAAGCTTGTAAATCGTCGAAGGATACGATTTCCGCGCGGATAAAGCCTTTTTCAATATCGGAGTGAATTTTACCAGCCGCTTGAGGCGCTTTTGTGCCGTTTACAATTGTCCAAGCACGAGCTTCCATTTCACCAGCTGTGAAGTAATTGATAAGACCTAAGAGTGCATAACTTGCTTTGATAAGTTTTGTTAAGCCAGATTCTTCAAGGCCAAGATCCTCAAGGAATGCAGCGGATTCTTCTTCGGATAACTCTGCGATTTCGGACTCGATACGAGCGGACACAACAACGATGCCAGCGCCTTCGTTTTTCGCATATTCTTCTACGCGTTTTACATATTCGTTACCGGAATAATCAGATACTTCATCTTCGGAGATATTGGCAACATAAAGAGAAGGTTTAGCAGTGAGCAATGTTAATTCTTTGATCATTTCTAACTCTTCTTCGTCTAGACCTTGTGCACGAACTGGTTTAGCTTCGCCAAGACCTTCAATGATGCGTTCTAGTAATGGCAATTCTGCACGAGCATCTTTATCGCCGGATTTTGCAATTTTTTCAATACGTTGTTTACGTTTTTCAACGGATTCAAGGTCTGCAAGACAAAGTTCAGTATTGATAATTTCGATGTCGCGAATCGGATCGATGGAGCCTGCCACATGAGTGATATTAGGGTCATCGAAGCAACGAATAACTTGAGCGATGGCATCTACTTGGCGGATATGGCTAAGGAATTTATTACCTAAACCTTCGCCTTTAGATGCGCCTTCTACGAGACCCGCAATATCTACAAATCGCATAGCAGCAGGGAGGATGCGTTTAGAACCGAACATTTCTGCTAATACAGCTAGACGATTGTCTGGAACATCAACAACACCTACGTTTGGTTCAATTGTACAGAATGGATAGTTGGCCGCTTCAGCGCCAGCCTTTGTGATAGCGTTGAATAATGTACTTTTACCAACATTTGGAAGGCCTACAATGCCTACTTCTAAATTTGTGCTCATGGTACCACCTTTTATTAATTCAGTCATTTCGTTCATTGTGAAAGTTTTTACTAGAAATAATAGTTCTTATAAAAACCTTATCAAATACGTATTATATCATATTCTAACAGATATATATATTTCTATAGAATTTAGTCTAGAATATTTATCTATAAGTGCTATAATGTTAGATAGAGAGTTGAGATTTATTATAAAAATAAATGATAAGTAAATGTTTTTATATAATAAAAATATAAGTTTTTCTTATTATTTATTTTATAGAAAATTTTGATGAGTAGAAATGACTATGCCAGTGTACAGACGGACGTGTCATTTAGATTGAACGGGAACGTCATGTGACGCTGCTAGGAAAGGAAGTTAAGTATGTTTTCTAAGTTATTTGATAGTTTTTTAGTTCACTATTTAGAACGTTTTAATGATCACTGCTTTAATGTCAAAGTCGGCGATAATGAATACACTATCGGTGAAGGCGAACCTGAGTTTACCATTCGTGTAAATCGCGATATCCCTAAGAAAGATTTGCTCGTTTCTGCTGAACTTGCACTTGGCGAAGCGTATATGCGTAAGGATATTGAAATCGAAGGTGATTTGTTCCAAGCTCTTTGCGTAGTATTAGGTCATGTTAATAAAGATTCGATTAATAAAAAGGTACTTAGTTCTCTCTTTAATGTAGGTCTTAAAAAGAAGGATCAAAAACAACAAGTATCCTCTCACTACGACCTTGGTAATGATTTTTATAGCTTATGGCTTGATAAGACAATGAGCTACTCTTGCGCGTACTTTAAGCATGAAGATGATAGCTTAGAAGATGCACAATATCAAAAGGTACATCATATTCTTGATAAATTATACTTAAAAGAAGGTATGACCTTGCTCGATATCGGTTGTGGTTGGGGATTCCTTTTAATCGAAGCAGCCCGTAAGTACGGCGTTAAAGGCTATGGTTGCACATTGTCTGAAGAACAATGGAAGAAGGGCCAAGAACGGATTAAAGCATTCGGACTTGAAGGTCAAGTTGAAATTGAACTTATTGATTATCGTGATGTAGCAGCATCTGGACGTACATTCGACCGCATCGTCAGCGTTGGTATGTTGGAACACGTAGGACGTCCAAACTTCCCATTGTATATGGAAGATGCATCCAATTTGTTAAATGATGGAGGTTTATTTTTACTCCATTACATCAGTGATCCAGCAGAAAAAGAATCTAGTGCATGGATTCGTAAATACATCTTCCCAGGTGGATGCTTACCATCTCTTCGTGAAATGGTTTCCATTGCCTATGACTATGATTTTAATGTAATCGATGTTGAAAGCTTACGTTTGCACTACTATAAAACATTGATGCATTGGTATAATAATTTCCAAGGTGTTCGTGATCAAGTTGAAAAAGTCCGCGGCACTGAATTTGTGCGTATGTGGGATTTATATCTCTGTGGTTGTGCTGCAGGTTTCTATATTGGCAATATGGATTTACACCAAATCCTTATGACAAAAGGGGTTAACAATGAATTGCCATTGACACGTTGGTATTAATGATAGATTTTAATATGAAAAAAGGACCGTCTTCGGGCGGTCCTTTTTGTGTGGTGTGCCACGTTTATATAATGTGTGTTACATATAAAAAAAGAGGATAACCGAAGTTATCCTCTTAAGATGCGTATGGAATTATAGAGAGTGAGCTCGTAATTCTTCAGCGGAATGTGTAGAAATCCAAGCTGGTGGAATGTCGAATACTGTGTAGCAACCTGTGCCGCCATGTTTAGCAAGGCGGTAGATACCACGAGCGTAAGCAACAAGTGCAGAGCCTGTGAATTCAGGGTTGGAGTCAAGTTTCAAGGAATACTCAACAACATGACGTGTGCCGTCAGTGCTTTCACCAGAGCGAAGAACAAAGCCGCCGTGTGGAATACCTTTGTGGTCGCGATCGAGTTCTTCTTGAGAAATGAAGTTGACTACAGTTTCATAACCTACGAAGTAGTTTTCCATAGTTTTGATTTCGTTTTCGATTTTAGCTTTGTCTGCGTCAGGAGCAGCTACTACATAGCA
>JAIITD010000087.1 GCA_022737715.1 Veillonella sp. | reverse complement strand
TCCTATATCATGTGCGGTAAAAGAACGCTTACGACATTGCATCGCATTTGGTGAGGTATTTTTTAGTTTGTATTTAGTATAGTTTTAGAATGAGGTATTTACGATGAAATCAACTACTTACAGAAATCTCACTATTACTGCGTTATTAATGGCTTTAGCAATTATGATCCCTATCGTAATGCCATTGAAAGTTGTCATACCACCGGCGTCTTATACACTAGCCAGTCATGTGCCAATCTTTTTGGCTATGTTTTTATCACGTAAATCGGCGGCTTGTGTAGTTATTGGATCCACGTTAGGATTCTTTGTAGCAGGATTCCCTCTTGTTATTGTTATGCGTGCAGCATCACATATCTTTTTTGCGTTGCTTGGTGCTTGGTATCTTAAAAATCACATGGAAGTATTATCAAATGCTCTTTCTTTTGTGACTTTTAACTTTGTGTGCGCTATCATTCATGCTATTGGTGAAGTTGTTGCATGCTTACTATTCTATACAACTACTACATTACCAAATATCGATTTGATGTACGTTGTATTTGTCCTCGTTGGAGGTGGCACTATTGTGCATAGTATGGTTGATGGATATATTTCCTTGTATATCTACAAGGCTATACCAAAATCTATAATTGAGTAAATGATAGTAACCTAAGCTAGAACGAAATAGGGGGTGACCATTGGTCACCCCCTTAAACTATCTTTTTACTGATTATAATTGTTATAATAGATTTGTAGAATATTGAGGCATATCATCTTAGAAATAATTCTAGTAATGGAGGTGAAAATAGTGGCTACATCAAGCTTTTTTAAACCCTTAGTTGTGCGGCAACAAGATGAAGCAGCATGGGTTAAAGCCTTTGATACGACGGAGAAAATTAAGCGGAATAAAAATTATACAATCAATAAGTTGAATAAAGAAACTGGCCGTAAAGTTCTAGAACAAGTTGTGAGGAATAGACCATGAGATATATGACTGTTTCTATCCGCGACTATTTAGATGATGAAAATTTATTATATGGGATTTTTGATACATTTTCCTGTCCTAAAAATAAAGATATTGAAGATTTTTTAAAAGAAAAATCAATTGATTTTGAGAAGAAACACTTTAGTCGAACGTACTTAGTCATTGATGAACATCAAAATTTGGCAGGATATTTTACTCTTGCCCTTAAAGCGATGAATTTGGATAAGCGTGTATCTAATCGTCTACGGAAACTGGTTTCTGGGTATTCTAATAAGCCAGATTCTGCTATATATCTTATTGGTCAATTAGGTAAAAATTATGCAAATCCCAATGTTAAACAATTTTCAGGAGATTTCTTAATCAATATTGCCGTAGATTATATAAATGAAGCACAAAATATTGTTGGAGGAAGAGCGGTTTTAGTTGAATGTGAAAATCATAAAATACTTACGGATTTTTATGAGCATTGTGGATTTCAACAACTATCTAAGCAAAGTAGTGATGCGTTGTTAACATATGTAATAAGCTTGGATAAATTACATTGATATGAATGATAGATGGCTGATATTTTGAGTGTAAAAACGGGGCTATTAGACATTTATAGTAGGGTTACATAAAAAAGGTGTACCAACACATTGATTTGTGTTGGTACACCTTTTTATCATTTATTTTCTGTTAAAGCACTATCGTCGAATGTGATATTACCAAGTATAACTTTATTATGATTGGAGCCGATAGCTCGTTCGCCATATTTATGGTATTTTAGTTCTAATTCACGACGCATAGCTGCTTGCATTTGTTGTAGAAAGTTATTGGTGAGATCAGAAGTTTCCTTTTGATATCGAATGTTATTGAGAAGGAGGGTCTTATCTTTTTTGATGTATCGAAGCATAGTGCGCCCCTCGTCGTAGCTAAGCTGGTTTTTATATTGGTCCTCGTCATCTTTCCCGTTTGCAGGTTGGACTGCTTTTGCAGTCGTTACTCTAGAGTCTTTATGCAAAATATACTTAATATCGTATTTGTTATTGGCGTTTGGTAAGTTGTCATTGGCTGTTACGAATAGAGCAAAAAGATTTGGCTTTGGTAAGTCTTTTTCTGGAATATAAAAATATGTATCTTCTGTAACCATATATTCTTTTCCATTTTCTTGGATTGTGAGTCGATATAGAGCATTTTCTCCATCGTATCCAATCCATGTGCCCGTATAGTCCGGTTTATTGCTACAACCTGCAATAACTAGCATAGAAAGTAGCGCCATCATGATGCATGTTAGTTTTATAATAGATTTCATATGCTATGTCTCCTTATTGTGCGGTGTCTAGAATGGAATCATCGAAGAAAAAGTTGAATTGGATATTTGGTTTTGGTCGGAAGCTACCAACTGTATCCTTTTTTCTTCCTTGAATAACATCATCTTTCATAGCATCTTTTAATTTAGACAAATATGCTTTAACCGAGTTGTCATCAGATTGTTTATGGAATACTACATTATTGTAAACGAGGGTATCATCCTTTTCATTGTAGAGAATTGGATTTGGTCCTACATCTAATTTATTATTTACTGCTGTACGAAGCATATTATGGATAGAGTCTCTTTTTTTAGTTAATAGATAATCTGCATTGGCCGGTGCAGTATCAGTTCCTTGTTTTGTGCTATCTGCTTCATCAAGACCGCTTGAAAAATAATCCATTAATGGAGTATAGGAGTATGTATATAATGACACCAGTAATTGGTCGTCTACATTTTCAAATGTTAATTCTTGAATTTGATTTGAATCACTCTTTTGATTGTAAGCAATCCAAGTCCCTTCGAATTTTTTGTTGTCATTCTTATTACTAGAATTATTACCACAAGCCGTTACTAGTATCATGGTGAAAGTAAGTAACAGTGCGATTAAAATATTTCGTTTCATGAAAGCCTCCTTATGCAGCATCGCCATAATATTTACGACGTAAATAGAAGATATAGGTACCGCCTACTACGACTACTATGCCAATACCGATTCCGATATAAAAGAACCAACTATGATCTGGCTTAAATATGAAACGCATACGTTCATTTTGTGTAAAGGTTATAGTATTGTCATTTTTTAATGTGCCTGATTGTACACTGACTTTATCAATCGCGCCAGATACAGAAACTGTCGTATTTCCAAGCGAAGTACCTAAATCTACTATATAAGTACCGGAAGTCGTTTTTTCTAATGCTGGTGCTAGGTTTTTGTTTTTATCTTTCAATGTCATAGCATTTCTAACTAGCGTAAACTCATCTATATTTTTAAACTCGGATGCTATAGACCAGGCATTGTACTCTGTTGTGTCGTTATCCTCAACTTTGATTGCTTTACCATCGTTATTAATAGCCTTGATAGTATATTCAGGCATTGGATATTTCGCCAATACTTCGGTGATAACTTTCTTTTCAAATGGCTCGGCTTGAGATTTAACAGTTGCATCCCAAGTACCGCTTCCATCGCGATTGATGTGAACATCCGAGTCAATAGTGGCACACCCGGATAACACTAACATACATAGACTTAGAATCATAAGGCATAGTCGTCTCATAATTGTCCTCTCTTTCAAACTACAAATTTAAACTATCTATAAAATGTCAGTTGTGATATATTGTACATTAATTAGATAAATATAGGCAATATATAGAGTTGAAAGGAACGATGAAATGTTAATGAAGTTTAAACAACTTGGAATTGTAAAGGGTGTACTGAGTGTTTTAGCGGTAATTGGTATACTTATATGTGCTGGATATGGACTCTACCATAAGATGACTTATAAATCTACGCCAGAATATTCATTGAAGTTGATATATGATGCTATCCAAAACGGTGATGAAGAAACTTTTAATAAGTTGGTTGATATTGAGGCTATAGGTCACAGACGTTATGATAAAATAATCGCCTTTTATGAAAAACGGATAGCTGAAGGAAAAGAAAAAAAGATACTATATCCTTATGATGGTAGAATGCTTAATATGGGAGAGCATAAATTTGCCATGGCGAAACGACTCTTTTCTATGGACATACATACAATTTTTACTGGTGGGGATACTGGAAATATAAAATATGGTGCTGCTTCGAATACTAGATTTATAGATAATATTGTTATGTTACGAGAGCCTAATCGATTTAAACTTGTTTCTGTAGAATCTCATATGATGAGCCCTGAACAAGTTAGTATAGTAGTAATTGGACAAGATATGACTGATAATAATCTGAAAAGCCTGTCTTTGGAAATGAAGAAAATATCAGACGATGAATGGAAGATTGTTTGGTACGACTTTGGTTCCTTTGGGTTCCCTGATATGGGTCGTGATGATGATTAGTATTTGATTGAAAAAAAGAATCCCCCATATACCGCGATATAAACGGTATATGGGGGATTTGGTTATGTGGCAGTTTTTCAATTTGTATATGTATCAAACACAAAATCTATAACTGTCCGAATGGTTTCATTAGCCCCTATAATCTTGATTTGTTTATACGATTTGAGACCTAGAATTTTAATTGGATCTGCCAATAAAGCTGTTAAGAAGCTATGTGTGGCTGTTATAGCATGAGAGAAATCGAGGATTACGGTTTCTCCTTTTTTTATGGCTGGGATGATTTTTCGTTCTCTAAGATTAATGGCTTCTAATTTGACTTCACATCGTTCTCCACAATAGTTGTACATATCAATGTACAATTCTGGAGCACGGACTATATTATTTCGTTTAGCTACAGTTTCGGTAGCATGTTTTCTGAATTCCTCTAGGTGTTTGTGTAGGTCATATGTTTTTAATCTATCAAAGCCAATTGTCATGTATATAAATGTGCCGGGCCAAGCGTTGTTTAGCGTTGTGTATGTTACATCTAATGGGGAAATATGTGCGACACCATCGCCCGATACAATGTACATATCTGCTTCTAATGTTTTGCCAAGATTACTAGATAAGTAAAGGCCCATGCCTGCATTGTTTTGCTGTTTATAAGGACCTACGTTGACGCCAAATGTACCAGAGATTTCAGGCTCTAGGGCCATGGCGATGGCATCTGTATTGCTTGTGAAAGGCGCATAGGTTTGCTCTAAATGTGTTTTAATACCTACACCAAGATCAGCAAGAATAAATGATAGTTGGTTTTTATCTCGATACCAGTTGAATTGTAATAATGATGGAATTTGAGGATTAAAACCGTGTTCTAATGCATTATATGTTAGTTCGGATATGATATAACGAACTGCATCTTCATAGCCTCTAATTAAATCGGTAGGTAAGTCCATAGCGTAATCGCGAATCGTATTTAGCATTTTCGTAATATTATGGTCTTTGTATTTGATAGCGAAGATTGGTTTGTTGCAGACATAGTGAAAGTTGTCTTGAGTATTATCTAAAACATTAAAACAAGCTTTTCCATCAATATTTTTCCACATATTATAAAATTGAGTGCTTTGTGTATATCTCAGATTTACATATACATGGTTTCTTTTTAGATACCATATATATTGAATTAGTAGAATTAAAGACTGATAATCAGCCATTTTGCAATGTCTTGCATCAATTGTTACTGAGTTATTTTTACAATCCCATTTAAATAGTTTTAGAATATTATCAAAGTCGATAACTCCTTTATATTTAAATGTTAGAGTGTGTGGTAGTGTTATAGTAAAAATACTTCCTCTTGCTGTAGTAGTCGTGTTCATGTTCATGCTCTCTCTCCTTTTGTTGACATGAATAGTAGTAGTTGATATACTCTATTTACAGATAACGTCCTAGAGACATTAAAGAGCGCAATGTTCGTCTCTCAGTTGTCTCAGTTGACCCCATACTTTGTATGGGGTTTTCTTATATCTATATTATAGAACTAATGTTTGCAAAAACAAGGAGAATATAGCTATTATGATTAATTGATACATATCTACAATTATTCCGCTATTTTTGCAGTTTTATCATACCGTTCCGAAGTAGTTCCATTTCTCTGTATGTCCAGCTATTTCCTCATCTTGAATTGGATGTATTAATTTTATACAATATCTGTAATATTAATTTATGGGTATGTAGAGTTTTTAGGAGAGATAGATGAGTGGTCAGAATTGGTGGCGCCGCCTAGGTTTAGTTGTGTGCATCGTAGCGAGTGTAGGTTTTGTCAGCGGCTGTGAGTTTAATATGGATAATTTAAAGACAAACAGTCAGGTGAAAGCAACGCAAAGCGATAGTGAGAAGGAAATCTGGCGCGTTTTTAGATTTTATTTGGCCGCTACGAATGAGTTTAATTTCACTAGTGTAAAATATAGTCATCAACATATGGAAACGGTGCAGCAAGCACAACAAAATGTACCGCTAGCTGAGTTTAAGGTACGGGATTATGAACGGCTTGAGCAAGAACTCATTGCTGCGCGAGAAGCGGGGCACACACATAGTGACTTGGAAGCAGCTACAGATGCTTTATTGCCTGTATTACACGACATTGTGGTGGCTGTGAAAGAGCTAGATACGTATTATAAAGAAAAACGCTATGAATCAGATAATTATACATTTGCTCATACGCAGTTGGAGAAGCTTTCATCATTAATCGAAGCATTTGGGCCAAAATATAATGCGTTAGATACCATTGTTAAAACCTATCACAAGCAGGAGGGAGAACGTCTTGTTAAGTTGATGCGCAACAATGGGCAGACGAATGGAGCTAATATGACGGAAATGATGTTTATGTATAGCGGTATAGTAGATCATATTGTGGCGTATAAATCCGATAGTGATTTCCAATGGGTGAAAGCACAGAAGGAAGCAGCCGATGGGGTTGGTGCAAAGATTATTGCCGCCGAGGCTCAGAATCGGTTAGAGCAAAAGAGACATCTCGACAAAGCGATTGAGGATTTTGTTGCTAATCCTTCTAGTGAAACGGAGGAGGCCGTTGTTGAGCAGTATAATGAAATGGTACGTAGTCCGATGAATTTTAAATTATTAGATTCTGTACAGAAGCCGTATGTGCCACAAGAATTATAATGTGAAATGTTATATGTTAAACACGATATAACATTTAGGGTAGAATATATTTGACAAGCTACCCTAATGAGCCCTATAATTATCTATTATATGAATATTGCGTTGAAGAAGACGGCATGTCTCAGACGGATTTAGTAGAGACCAAACTCATGGGCTGAAAGGTTTGGAAATCTAGAGATGTGCGGATCACTTTGGAGCAAGCAGAAACCCTGCCGGTGAACACCGTTATATGTCTAAGTGGCTTTCACAACATGAAGCCTAGTTATTTCGTATGCTCGGAATATGCTAGCTTTCACAGAAGGTCAGTAGGGTGGTACCACGGATATTACGTCCGTCCCTTCGGGGGCGGGCGATTTTTTTATGTAAAAGGAGCACATCATGGATTACGG
>JAIITD010000086.1 GCA_022737715.1 Veillonella sp. | reverse complement strand
CCAACAGCTGTTATGGCTTGCGTTGGTGGTGGATCCAATGCAATGGGTATGTTCTATAACTTCATTCCTGATGAAGGTGTACGCCTCATCGGTTGTGAAGCAGCTGGTCATGGTGTAGATACAGATATGAACGCGGCTACGATGGCGAATGGTACGGTAGGTATCTTCCATGGTATGAAATCCTATTTCTGCCAAGACGAAGATGGTCAAATCGCACCGGTATATTCCATTTCTGCAGGCCTTGATTATCCAGGTATTGGACCTGAACATGCGTATTTACGCGACAGTGGCCGTGCTGAATACGTACCTGTTACAGATGATGAAGCCGTAGATGCATTTGAATACTTATCTCGCTTAGAAGGTATTATTCCTGCTATTGAAAGTGCGCATGCGGTGGCACATGCACGTAAAATCGCTCCTACAATGAGTAAGGACGATATCATTATTATTTGTTTATCTGGTCGTGGCGATAAGGACGTAGCGGCTATGGCGAAATATAGAGGGGTGGATCTTCATGAGTAAAATTAAAGACGCTTTCACAAAGGGCAAGGCATTCATCCCATTCATCAGTGCTGGTGACCATGGTATTGAGAATACAGAACGTTATATTCGCATCATGGTGAAAGCTGGCGCTGATATGGTGGAAATCGGTATTCCGTTCTCGGACCCAACAGCGGAAGGCCCAGTTATCCAAGAAGCTAGTACACGTGCACTTTCTACAGGTGTAAAAATTCACGACATCTTCGATATGGTACGCCGTTTGCGTACTGGCGAAGATGCAGTGACTATTCCATTCGTGTTCATGACCTACTTGAACCCAATCTATGTATTCGGTCGTGAAAAATTCTTTACCCTCTGCGAAGAGGTTGGCATCTCCGGTGTTATCGTGCCAGATATGCCATTTGAAGAAAAAGGGGAACTTGCTAGCATCGCTAATAAACACGGTGTTGAAGTAGTATCCTTGATCGCTCCAACATCTGAAAACCGTATTGAAATGATTGCAAAAGATGCTGAAGGCTTTGTGTACTGCGTTTCTTCCCTTGGTGTTACAGGCATGCGTAGCGAAATCAAGACGGATATTAAGTCCATCGTTGAAACGATTCGCAAATACACGGATATTCCTGTAGCCGTTGGTTTCGGTATTTCTAAGCCAGAACAAGCAGAAGCAATGGCGCGCGTATCTGATGGTGCTATCGTAGGCTCTGCTATTGTAAAAATTGTAGCGGAACACGGCGAACATGCAGACCAAGCATTATTTGATTATGTACAATCTATGAAGCAAGCCGTTTTAAAGGCTGGTGCATAATACAGTTGCTCTGTCGTTTGAGAAAAAGGATGTTTAATGATACGACAATTAGTAATTGATACAATTAAAGACAATATTATAGATCGGTATTGTGATTTTTCCGGCACCATTTCTCGGGGCGCATTTTGGCGATTTATGCTCGTTGAGCATTTGATTGTTGGTGTTTGCTTAGCCGTGCTAGGTCTACTGTCCCTTCATAGTGCTCTATTTATATATACAATAGGCATAGTTTTTGCGTTGTGGTTCATTTCGATTATGGCCTTAACATTGCCAAATTTGGGCGCTATGGTACGCCGCTTGCATGATACAAATAATAGCGAATGGCTTTTGCTATTAGGGGTTATTCCTTATATAGGCATTTTAATCGTTATCGTATTATTATTGCGAGGTACAAAGAAACATCTTATTAGTGAAAGCTCAGTCGAATCCTTTGAAGAAATCGATTTATTTAGTGATAACTTGGTAGATAATCGGCAAAACCTAGATACATCAAGCAACGCATCTCATACATCATATGGGAAAACAAGCATTATTGCTGCTATTTTTCTTACTATTGTTAGTTGGGGAATTGGCATCTATAGTTTTTCCTCTGCTGTAGATAAGGAGATTGATGCGTATTTACAAATGCAACCTGGTGCATTTATGATTATGGCACAAAAAACATTAGGCAGTGATAAAGCGATTACATCGGCTAAACAGGTTGTAACAGATTATTATACATATCTTAATAAAGAACAATATCAAGCGGCATATCGTTTATTAGCTCATCGAGAACGTGAAAAATATGGTACCTATGATCAATGGGTTAAATCTGTTAAAACCAATCAGAATCGTCAAATATCTTCCATCCTCCTACAAGGCGTATTAAGAGATGATGACGATGTAGATCATATTTCATTTGATATGGATTTCACAGATAAAGCCTATCCTAATCGAATGTTTGTAAAGATGATATATGAGCATGATACGTGGCGTATTGAGGCGATTGTGCCATACGATCAAAAATATGAAGATAGATAAGGGGGGCCTATGAATCAGAATATGATATATGATGTTAGTTATATGGATGCTCTCAAACGTGGCTTTAAACAATATGTCACCTTCTCTGGCCGTACTAGCCGCAGTGAATTTTGGCGCTTTATGGTGTGCCGCGAAATCATTTTAGACGGGCTAGCTGGTTTCGGTCTTATCGTAGATATGGTGCTCGGTAATACCTCAGCTGGCAGTGATTATGCAATGGTGCTACTTGTCATCTTACAGCTCGTATTTTTTCTACCTAGTCTTGCTATTACCTGTCGTCGATTGCATGATGTTGGAAAGAGCGGATTAACATTTCTTTTAGTATTTATTCCTATTGTTGGTATCTTTGTGCTCTTATCTAATCTTGTGAAAAAAGGGGACATATCCATGAATGCGTATGGGGAAAAAACAGGGTATACCGCTGTTACGCCCGTTATGGAGCGACAGTTAGGCCTAGAGCATACGCCTACTGTAAGAGAAGATATTTTGATGGGTACGGTGGCTATTATTTTATATGTTTGGATTTTTACTCAGCAGTTTGTTGAAAGTGCATGGGTATCCTTTAATGCTAGAGGCATGTTCTAATATAACCTCGTTTTACTATTAGTAAGACGAGGTTTTTTATATGAAAAATTTATGAAAGTTTAAATGTGGTTTTATTGACTATATTGAAAAATATTGTAAAATGAATAATAGATGAAACTAAATAATTCGAATTAGATACTCATATTATGTAAATCATATTGTAGAAAGAGGTTCGGCATGCGTGCTTGTCCAAAGTGTGGACAAAGAATACCTAGTTCAGAGCGATATTGTCCTTATTGTGGGCACATGAAAAATATTCCATTGCCACTTGATGCCTATGAATTGGGTTTTATAGAAAATTTTAAACACTGTGTAGTTCATAAATATGCGGATTTTGAGGGCCGTGCTAGTCGCAGTGAATACTGGCATTTTATGCTTGTGTACCAATTAATTATAGCCATTATATTATTTATATGTGCCGCTATTAGTTGTGTAACACCTGTATCGGGTACGACGGGTGTTGGCCTAGGTTTGGTAGTCCTTTTTATTTTGTCCATTGGATTTATAATACCAGGCGTAGCCGTTGCTGTTCGACGTTTACATGATCTTGGTTGGTCCGGATGGCCTGTCCTATTAGCACTTATCCCGTTTGTCGGGATTCCTGCAGTACTCATATTAATGGCATTGCCAGGAAAGACAGCGACTAATCGTTTTGGCAATCCAACAGGGGTAGAAGTCATTACAAAACAAATGGCACATAAATATGGATTTATTGATGCGACCCCATCTACACCATTGACGATAGGGCTTATAGTGGTGTTAGTTGTACTATGGTTACTAGTGGACTGTATGCTAGCCAATTAAATACATGTATAGAGCATTAGAATAAAAATAGAAGGTCTGTGAAAATGATTAAGAGTGCATTTTCACAGACCTTTTATTTATATAAACTAAAAGTTATGACAACTCATTCAAAATACATATGACTCAATAGGCGTATTTAGCTATATGATAAGCCCTTTTAATTGACTAAGCACATCGTACTTTTTATAATAGATATATTATAATACTATAGTTTCGGAGTGGGATTATTATTTCCTAGTTACATACAGGAATTATATTTCCTATGATTGTAGTTTGCAGATAGAAGCATATCTTATCAGATATATAAGGAGACAATACGATGAAGTTTAATACAAAATGTGTTCACGGCAGTGGTAAGCCAGATAGTACAGGGGCCATTTCTCCAGCCATTTATATGTCCAGTACATTTACACATCCTGGTTTAGGTGAAACAACAGGATTCCAATATACGCGTGAGTCTAACCCAACTCGTGATCGTCTTGAAACATTGATTGCAGGTCTAGAAGAAGGTACTGATGCAATCGCATTTTCTTCTGGTATGGCTGCTGTTGATGCGGTATTCCATTTATTCTCCCCTGGAGACCATGTTATTTTAGGTGATGATTTATATGGTGGCTCCATTCGATTGTTTACTAATATCTACGAAAAGAATGATGTAGAATTTACGTGTGTAGGCACATCTGATCTTGATGCAGTGCAAGCCGCTTTTAAACCAAATACTAAGGCCGTATATATTGAAACACCTACAAATCCAATGATGGAAATTACCGATGTACGTGCATTGAGTAAAATGGCGCACGACCGCAATGCACTCGTTATTGTAGATAATACATTCTTAAGCCCGTATTTCCAAAAACCATTAAATCTTGGTGCAGATATTGTTGTTCATAGTGGGACTAAATTTATCGGTGGACATCATGATGTGATTTCTGGTTTTACCATTGTGAAAGATGATGAGTTGGCAGCTCAATTGCGTCTTATTTATAAGACTGTAGGTGCGTGTTTATCTGCCTTTGATAGCTGGCTTGTTATTCGCGGCGTCAAAACGTTGGCACTACGTATGGAACAGCATCAAAAGAATGCCATTGCTCTAGCAGAATGGTTGAAGAATGAACCAAAGGTTACAAAGGTATTATTCCCAGGCTTTCCTGAACATCCAGGTTATGAAATAAACAAATCTCAAACAACTGGCTTTGGCGGTATGTTATCTTTTGAAGTAGACAGTGAAGCGACGGCTAAACAAGTATTAGAAGGTATTCAATTGATTCAATTTGCTGAAAGTTTAGGCGGCACTGAATCTTTGTTGACGTATCCAGTTACACAAACACATCCAGATTTAAAACCTGAAGATGCGGAGCGTAAAGGAATTACACGTCGCTTATTGCGCTTGTCCGTTGGCATTGAAGATACAGATGATTTGATTGCTGATTTAGCGCAAGCTTTCAATAAATAAAAGGAGGCTATTATGGGCCGATATAATTTTGATAAAATCGTAGATCGTAAGCATACAAAGTCTCTAAAATATGATTTTGCTGTACAACGTGGTAAACCTGCTGATGTATTGCCATTTTGGGTAGCGGATATGGACTTTGAAATTCCTAGTGAACTAAAGCAAGTCTTGTTAGATCGCGTTAATCATGGTATTTTCGGATATACGGAATCTGATGATGAATATTTCAATGTACTAAAACAATGGTTCGCTAGCCGTTTTAATTGGAATATCGATAAAAAATGGCTTGTAAAAACACCTGGCGTGGTGTTTGCTCTTGCCATGGCTGTGCGTGCTTTCACCAAGAAAGGGGAAGGGGTACTCATTAATCAACCAGTATATTATCCTTTCAGCATGGTTATCGATGATAATGATCGTAATTTGATTAATGTGCCTTTGATTCAAGGTGAAGATAGATACACAATCGATTTTGAAGGTGTGGAACGGGCTATTATTGAGCACAATGTAACATTATTCTTGCTCTGTAATCCTCATAACCCTGTGGGCCGTGTGTGGACCGAAGAAGAATTAAAACGTCTTGGCGATATTTGTATTAAACATAATGTCATTATTATTAGCGACGAAATTCATGCGGATTTCGTATGGGATGGCCACAAGCATATTGTTTTTGCTAATCTTGGTGAAAGCTATGCTGAGCATTGCATCGTTTGTACAGCGCCTAGTAAGTCCTTTAATATTGCGGGCTTACAAGTGTCTAACATTTTCATTCCTAATGATTCCTTGCGTCGTCGATTTATCAAAGAAATTGATCGTGCAGGATATAGCCAATTGAATACGATGGGACTCGTAGGTTGCCAAGGCGCTTATGAAGTCGGTGGACCATGGCTTGATGAATTAAAGGAATACATTCAAGGTAATATTCAATATACCCTTGATTATTTTAAAGAACATTTACCAAAGCTGCACATGTATCGACCTGAAGGTACGTATCTCATGTGGTTTGATTGCTCCCAGTTGCCATTGACACCGGAAGAACGTGAACAATGGCTACTTAATGATGCAAAGCTATGGCTAGATAGTGGTTCTATGTTTGGTAAAGATGGCGAAAAGTTTGAACGCATTAATGTTGCCTGTCCTCGTGCAACATTGACAGAAGGTTTAGAGGCATTGCGTCGCGCTTATATTGCTAAAGGGTTTTAGGAGGTTTCACGATGCCGATTAAAGTTATTAAGAATTTACCGGCTATAACAAAGTTAGCACAAGAGAATATCTTTGTAATGGATACAGAACGAGCGGAAACACAACAAATTCGGCCGCTCCAAATTTTACTTGTCAATTTGATGCCTACAAAAGAGGTTACAGAAACACAAATCCTCCGCGCTCTTAGTAATAGCCCATTGCAAGTAAACCTAACTTTATTGCATACAGCATCTCGAAAATCTAAGAATGTAGATGAAGAATATTTGGATACATTCTATCGTACCTTTGACGAAGTTAAAGATGAGTTTTTTGATGGTTTGATTATTACCGGTGCCCCTGTAGAGTTGATGCCTTTTGAAGAGGTTGACTATTGGGATGAGCTCGTAGAAATTATGAATTGGAGTGAAGAACACGTATACTCCACGTTCTATATTTGTTGGGGCGCACAAGCTGGTTTGTACCATCATTTCGGTATCAATAAACAAATTATGGATACTAAATTGTTCGGCGTTTATGAGCATGATATCTACAACGATCAACCAGTTCTCTTGCGAGGATTTGATGAAAAGTTCTGGATGCCGCACTCCCGCCATACAACAGTTTCATTAGAGCAAATTAAAGCACATAGGGAATTAGAATTGTTAGCTGGTTCTGAACCAACTGGGGCTGCTATCGTACGTAGTTTGGATAATAAACATATCTTTGTTTTTGGTCACTCTGAGTACGATTGGGATACACTCAATCGTGAATATGTACGAGATCTTGCCAAAGGTGAAGACATTGCGGTACCAGAAAACTATTTCCCTGATGATGATCCAAAACAAAAACCAATCGTAAGATGGCGCTCTGTTAGTACATTGCTCTTTACAAATTGGTTGAACTATTACGTATACCAAGAAACACCATATATTATTGAACAAATTCAGAAGATGAAGTTTGAACGAGATAAAAATTTTGGTGCTTATATTTAAATACAGAGGTGAACC
>JAIITD010000085.1 GCA_022737715.1 Veillonella sp. | reverse complement strand
GTTAACGTGTTTGCACCAGATGCTTTCATGGGTGACATCATGGGCGATTTAAATAGTCGTCGAGGTCGTGTATTAGGCATGGAACAAAGTGAAAGAACTGGTATATCCGTTGTTAAAGCACAAGTACCGTTGGCAGAAATGTCAGATTATGTTACTGTTTTGCGCTCTATGACACAAGGACAAGGCGTATTCAATCGTCAGTTCTATAGTTATGAAGAGGTTCCTCATAAGCAAGCCGATGAAATCATCGCTGCTTTCAAGGAAAAAGAGTAATATAACATTGTCCACGTAGTTAATTCGAATAAGAGTTAACATGTAAGTAACAACTAAATATACAATTTCATATGTATAACAGTCTTGACGTAAGTCATAAAACTGAATAGTATTTTACTGACCCTCCATATATGTAGCGTATGGAGGGTTTGTATTTATATAATCATGTGTGGAAGCTAAGCTTTTTATGTGCTACGATAGAGGTATATAGATCGTATTAATATTGTATTTTAGTATAGTATGTCTATGCAGTATGGTTCCTATAGAAAGGATATAGTTATGTTTTTCTCCAGTATACATGCAGATTATACAAAGATGGGGTATCCTGCGGCTATCGTTCGTGCTCTTGATTTCTTAAAAAATACCGATTTACAAGCATTACCTGGTGGTCGTCATGCCATCGAAGGGGATATGATGTACGCCAATGTGGATGATGTAGAAACAAAATTGTTTGAAACTACGAAACCTGAATCACACAAAAACTATGTAGATATTCAGTTTATGGTGAAGGGTCAAGAGAATATGGGCTTTTTTGTAGATCGTGGCCACGTAAAACCGATTGAATCCTATCCTGAACGGGATTGCTATTTCTATCCTAATGAATCTATAGATGAAGGGCAAATCCACTGTCCAGAAGGATATTATACGGTATTCTTTCCATCGGATATCCATCGCCCTCTATTGGCTGTCGGTGATAAGCCTATTAAAATTCGTAAGGTTGTTGTAAAGGTGCATGTGTCTTTATTAGGTGAGTAGCATCATGAAACGATATGAAATTATCGGCATTATATTAACATTATTAGGGGCCACCTTATGGGGCGTGTCAGGTACGTCTGTACAATTCGTAGGTAATTTTCGTAATATGAACCTAGAATGGCTCTTGACGATGCGCCTTATCACAGCTGGACTTTTAACCGTATTATATGGATGGATTCGTCAAGGCAATGCGATTTTTAATGTATTTCGCAATTGGCGAGATACGCTTGGCCTCGTTGTATTCGGCGTATTTGGTATGGCTTTATGCCAATATACCTATTTTCGGTCCATCGTCATCGCTGGTGCAGGCATTGCAACGGTGCTACAATACCTGGCACCGTCCATGATTATCATTTATTTGCTGGTGCGTTATGGCAAACGGCCTTCGACTGGAGAAATCATATCCGTTATCCTTGCCTTAGCAGGCACCATTTGCTTGATGGGTAATAATGGCTTTTCTTTTGAAAGCTTCCGCAGTGACGTGTTATTCTGGGGCTTACTATCTGCTGTGGGTGTTGCCGTATATAGTGTTTCCCCAGTGCGATTATTAGCAACCTATGGGACGATTCCCATCGTAGGTTTTGGTATGCTTCTCAGTGGTCTCGTGGCAGCTGTGCTTTTCCATCAGCCTCATTCGTATGCGACATGGGATGCATGGACTGTAGTAGGCTGTTTTAATGTAGTTTTTCTTGGCACCATCGTGTCATTTAATGCGTACCTTGAAGGGGTTAAACGCATTGGTGCCGTCCCAGGATCGATTTTATCATCCATCGAACCGATTTCGGCAGCTTTCTTTGGATGGGCGTTGTTGGGCAATCAATTTAACTGGATTGGTATTCTAGGGATGGCTATGATTATTGCTACTGTTATTATTATTGCCTTAGAAAAACGAGGCCAATCATCTTAAGGACTAACTCTTTGTAATACTCATCAATCCTTATGTGGAGGGTGTATGGACGAAAAACAGTGGATAGGCATGGGCCTCGCCATTATGGGGGCCCTATTATGGGGGCTTTCAGGTACATCAGTACAATTTCTTGAAAATGCCAAGCATTTAAACGTAGAGTGGCTGTTAGAGGTGCGGTTGCTGGTAGCCGGTTTATTGACGATTCTACTCGCTTATGTGCAGGATGGAATGCGTATTTTTGATATATTTAAAAATCCAAAAGACTTCGGTAAGTTACTCATATTTGGCATACTCGGTATTGCTTTAGCACAATATACTTACTTTAGAGCTATCGCCATTTCAGGTGTAGGTGTTGCTACTGTTCTTCAATATGTAGCGCCAACGATGCTGATTATTTATCTATTTATACGATATTTTAAAAAACCATCGCTTCCAGAACTATGTTGCGTGGCCCTCGCTATGATTGGTACAGTATGTATTATCATGCAAAAAGGGTTAGATTTATCTGCATTTAATGGAGATGCTTTATTTTGGGGCCTCATTTCGGCAGCTAGTATTTGTGTTTATACATTGGAACCTGTTGAACTCTTAAAGAAATACAGTACATCATCTATTGTTGGCTTTGGTATGTTTATATCCGGTATTTTGGCGTGTATCGTATTTCGCCAAGTGGCATCAGAAGCCATTTGGGACGGCATGACTTGGGTCGGGTTATTTACGATTATCATACTCGGTACAGTTGTATCCTTTAATGCGTATATCGAAGGTGTGCGTCGTATCGGTGCCGTACAAGGATCGATTCTTTCATCATTAGAACCAATCTCGGCCGCATTATTTGGGTGGGCTCTTTTAGGCAATGAATTCACCTTGGTGGGCATCTTTGGTATGATTTGTATCATTGCTACAGTGTTCATCATTGCCTGGGATAGGCAACGACAAATTAAACGAGAAGTGCTGGAAAAATTGAATAAGGAAGAAATAATGTAGACATAGAAAAACACATATGCTCGATAGTTAATTATCGTGACATATGTGTTTTGTTGTTATAGCGATAATATATTATATTTTTTCTAATATTAATTCAAATAAACTCTCTAGTTTTTGTAAGTCTCCATATACCGTGCCATCCATATAGGTATTATAAATGATATCATCGTCGGAAACACGGATTTGTGCTCGATACCCTTTTGATATAGCCAATACTCGAATTACTTCACGTTGTGTTCGACCATTCCCTTCTCTGAAAGGGAGGAAGAAGTTTAGAGAATCTAAAATTTTAGCTGATTTGTAGTTCCTTTCTTCTATTTACAACATAGTTTTTTAATTCTAGAACAGATTCAGTAGTAGGTATAAAGTCCTCAATCATAGATGAACCTATGGCATACCAAACTGCATCAAAGTCTTCAAAGTTGTCAAATTGTACATCTAAAATAGTGAGTTTTTCTTTGCTTACATTTAATGTCATAGGAACCTCCTTTATTATTACTATTATATCATAGTCAGTCTTTTAATTCTGTGTATATCTATCATTTGGTTGACTATTTACATATCTATTCCTATAGTAAATGTATATGAACAGATAATAAGATATATGATGTTATTCAGTATATGAGGCTACAGATGATACAAAAAGAACGCTTACAAAAAGATTTTGATGCTATGGCACGATTAACTGGACTTGGGGAAGGTATTAATCGCCTTGCTTTCACCGATGCAGATTGGGAAGGGCGTCAATATATTATAGATCGCATGACTGATGCGGGCCTTGATGTAGAGTTAGATGGATTTGGTAATGTTATTGGTTATAAGGTTGGTACGAATCCTGATTTACCAGTCGTAATGGTTGGCTCTCATACAGATAGTGTACCTAATGGGGGCGATTATGATGGTGTAGCTGGTGTTTTATCAGCCATTGAGGTAGTACGTAGCATAATAGATGATGGTTTTGAACATGACCATACTATTGCTGTAGTGGATTTTATGTGTGAAGAGTCTAGCCGCTTTGGTGCTGCTACATTGGGGAGCAAGGCTATGCGCGGCAAATTGACATTAAATGATTTACACCGATTAGTCGATAAACAAGGCATATCCTTATACGATGCGTTGAAAGAGCGTAAATTGCATCCTGATGATATTGAAAGTATGGCATATAATCAGCCTGTAAAAGCTTTTATAGAAATGCATATTGAACAAGGTAAAGTGTTGGAACATGAACAGAAACAGATTGGTATTGTATCTGGCATTGCCGCACCTGAACGATTCTATGTGACCATTTGCGGTAATGCAGATCATAGCGGTGCCACTCCGATGAATTTGCGTCATGATGCATTGTGTGGAGCCTCAAAAATTATCCTCGGTATTGAAGAGGTAACATCGATGCAAGAGGAACCGCCTGTAGTAGGCACCGTCGGTATTGCTGAAGTTGTGCCAGGTGCTATGAATGTAATTCCTGGTTCTGTAAAACTCGGTGTAGATATTCGAAGTATATCAAAGGTAGCTCGAGATTCTGTGGTATTTCTTATTAAAGAGTTAATTGAAGTTATTGCAGAAAAAAGAGGCTTATCTTATACAATTGAGCCTATTGCACAGGATCATCCTGTAGCGATGCATCCGGCCATGATACGAGAAATTGAAGAGGTAGTTAAGTCTGTAGGTATAGACTATATGACTATGCCAAGTGGAGCCGGTCATGATGCCATGCATTGGACTGAGGTAGCGCCTACAGGGATGATATTTATTCCTTGTCGTGATGGCATCAGTCATAATCCGGCAGAGTTTGCTGCTATGAATGACATAGTAGTAGGCGCGGAAGTATTAGAAAATGTCATAAAGAATATAAGTCTAGTTAGCAATACATTAGATTAATATAAAAACCTTCAACCATGATGGCAGATGTATGGAGAACATCTATTACCATAGGTTGAAGGTTTTTGTTATAGTATTTTATTTTAGTTTAAAGGCAATCCATAGGGCACTGAGGATGAATAATCCACCACTTACCCAGAATAGTGTAGTAAAGCCTAGTAGAGCCATAAGACTAGAACCGCCTATGGCACCAAGGAAATATCCAAAGAACAAACAAGATTGATTATAGGAGAAAACCTGTCCCGTAAATTCTCTAGGCGTTTTGGAGGATAGATATGTATTTAATGCAGGAAGCATACCGCCTAACCCAAAGCCTTGTAGGAATCTAATGAGCGCTAGTTGGTAAACGTCTGTAACATACGCTTGAGGAATATTGAATAATCCCACATAAATAAGCGAAACTACCAACACTTTACGAGGGCCAATTTTATCAACCAATTTACCTAGTGGAGAGCTACTCATAAGTTGAGCAATACCCATAGCGGAGAAAACGGCGCCTGCAATAAATGCTAAATTTTCGGTATTGCTCGGTACAATGCCCTTGATATATACAGAAATAACAGGTTGTAAGGACATGATGCAGATAGCATAGATAAAGGAGGCTACACATAGTGCTACAATACTACTAAATTCAGGAATTTGTTCCTTTAATTTACTGATAGACAGTTTTTCTATATTAGGCTTTGGCACATAATTTTCATGGATGAATGCAGTGGCTAATACACCGGCTAAGCCCATGAGGATACCAACGATAATAAAATCATTACGAATGCCTACAGTATCTGCGATGTATCCACCTACTAAAGGCCCAATGAGCGATCCGGCTAGGTTGGCCGATGCCAATAGACCTAAGGCCCAACCAGTTCGTTCAATGGGAGATTCTGAGGCTATTAAGGTAATGCTTGCCGAGTAAAAACCACTGACTAAACCTTGTATTAAGCGAATGAGAACAACCCCTTCTGGTGTTGTTTGGAATGCGATTAATACATTGCAGAGAGCCATACCAAAGCTAGATCGAATTAATGTTATTTTGCGCCCTTTTCTATCGGCAAGACGACCCCAAAATGGAGCAGCCAAGCAAACAATAAGAAATGTAATCCCTGTAGCTAAGCCAGACCATAAGGACATCCCTTCTGGCGTGTTCACACCCAAATCATGAAAATAGAGGGGCAGGATTGGACCCAATTGGCTAACCCCAAAGGATGTACAGAATACACAGACTAAACTGATGTATACTGTTCGTTTCCATGTTTCCAAAATATCCCTCCTTAATTTTGAATGATTGATATTCTACTTTGGCCTTGTTCTAATAGGCTAAGTTGATAAGCTTAATAATTTCAGTATACTATTTATAAATAGAGGAAAACAATATAAATAATTTGATGTACCATGAATTAGGGCCTAGTATGTTCAATTTTAAGTATTCATATTAAAATAGATAGAAAACTTGGTATGATAGAACAATAAAAGGGGCAAATATGGAAACTGTTAATTTTGATATGATAATTGCAGTCTCAGTTATGCTAGTTCTTAATTGTAGAGGTTATTATAAGTGTGTTATGGGCAAGCAACTCTCTGAGTGTGAAGTAGTTAGGAGAAAATTATTTTGATATGGTTAGATAATGAACTTTCACTATTTAAACAAAATATAGAAATATTGCGAGTAAATCAACGTATAGGCCGATTGGCATTTTTATGGGCTGTGCTTGGTTTAATGTGCAGTAAATTTTTAGCATACTTTCTAATTGTTGTATTGGAAGAATTTGTTTACGATGTTCCCTTTCAAGGTAGTACATATTTGTCATATATTTATTTTGGGAGTTTGCAGATTATACATATAGTTGTAACTATTTTTTTACTCAAACGTAGATTGAATGACTGTGGTTCATCCTTGTGGTATATGATTTTGGTTCCCATAGCATACCTAAGTTTGTGGGTATATTGGGGGATGAGTTTCAGTTGGGAATCTATATCCGAAACCTTTATAAATGCAAGCTTTTATTGGGACGGATTTTTCTGGCAGTATTTTATCTTGGCTTGCTTTGCGTTGCCTCTTAGTGTACCGGATTCTAATAAGTATGGCTTAGATGAAGGGCGAGATAGATATAATAACTATATTATTTCTTATGCTCGAAGCTCAACTATTAGTAAAGATAAGAAAGCGGGTACATTAGACTATGTTTGTAGCTGTATATGGGAAGTTTTGTTTGCTAAGCTCTTTGATGTTAAGGGCAGGACGTCCATATCGGCTTTTGGAGTTGGCCTTGTAGGAACTCGCATATTTATGGATATTATTATGAATATGGCTATAGCCGTAGTATCGTTAATTGTTCAGTGTGGTATACCTCTTTATATACCACGTTGGGGATTTATGGCTATCCTGATATGGCCAGCTTTAGCGATGATTACACTAGGTATACGTAGACTTCACGATTCTCTATTAAGCGGTTTATGGATAATTGGACTTTGCATTCCGTATATCAATATTTTTGTCAGTTATCATCTTTTGTTAAAAAAATCTTGGCATATTGAAAGTTAAGAAATCTCCTTGACTTTTATTCTATAGAAACATTATAATCAGATTATAATTTTATACTCGCCT
>JAIITD010000084.1 GCA_022737715.1 Veillonella sp. | reverse complement strand
CCTAACAAATGTTTGCCATGCAAGCTCACTTGTCCCATGATTGCCTCCTAACCGTATAACAAAAAAGACCTCTTGCCCCAGGGCAAAAGGTCGAATAGTTTGCACAAAGAAGCCCTTGAGGGCGCTTCAACTATATGTCCTTTTTTAGCCTCTCTGGACCAATTTAAAAGGGATTTTGTAATGCTACAGTATCTCGTACTGTATATTGCACTTATCTCTATTCATTGTACTGAAATTACTTGTGAAAGTCAATGTAATTCCCATGAAGAAACACAAATCGGATGCCCCAAAAGGCACCCGATTTATTATGGGAATCCACCGATTCCTTTACTGTTGTTTTCTTGTCAACTGATTAATAGATACTGCATTTTGTGTACTATCTTCATCTTGATCAACAGATGTATTAACATCATTTAGCTCGGCAAAGCTACGACGTTTACCACCTTGTGCTGCAATACGTGCTGCTTCACGTTCTTCTGCCAATTTTTGACGTGCAATTTCTGCGTTTCGCTTAGCAATAATTTGTCGTTGTGCAGCTAAGCGGATTTCTTCAGCCCGTTGAGCTGCCTTTTTCTGAGCTTCCCGTTGAATATCAGCACGACGGCGCGCTTCTTTAGCTTGTTCTTGGGCAATTTCGTATTCACGGTACCGTTTTTCTGCCAATTGACGAGCTTCTTCGGCTTTTCTAGCCGCTTCTGCTTGTTCCTTCGCAATACGTTCACGCTCTGCTTTACGTGCCGCTTCTGCAGCGCGGTTTTCTTCGCGGATACGAGCTTCCTCAGCTTGACGAGCGGCTTCAGCAATACGTTCTGCTTCCGCAATTCTTGCGGCTTCAGCCTTACGCGCCTCTTCTGCAAGACGTGCTTCTTCGGCTTTACGCGATTCTTCGGCCCGTTTCGCTTCCTCTGCAATACGACGTTCTTCGGCCTTGCGAGCTTCTGCTTCAGCTTTTGCAATCGCTGCCAAGCGAGCCTCTTCTGCTTGTCGAGCGGCTTCTACTCTACGCGCTTCTTCCCGTTGACGTGCTTCCTCAGCTTTGCGTGCCTCTTCTTGAGCTTTGGCAATCGATGCTAAGCGCTCTTCCTCAGCTTTACGGGCTGCCTCTTGACGAGCAATTTCAGCTTTGTGTAATGCTTCTTGACGAGCTTCTTCGGCTTTTCTGGCCTCTTCTGCACGTTTTGCTTCGGCTGCAATACGTTCTGCTTCTGCTTTAGCTTCTGAAGCTTTGCGTTTTTCTTCGGCTTGACGAGCTGCCTCTTGACGAGCGGCTTCCGCTTTTCGAGCCGCTTCTTGGCGTTCTGCTTCATTTTTAGCCGCTTGTTCTGCCGCTTTGCGTTCCGCTTCAATACGAACAGCTTCAGCCCGTTGTTCAGCCAAAATGCGTTCTTCTTCAGCCTTGCGCTGCGCTTCTAAACGTTGTGCCTCTAATTTCGCTGCATATTCACGAGCTTTTTGCTCTGCTGCTTCTCGAGCGGCTTGTTCACGTTCCGCCTTTTCACGGGCCGCTTGTTCTGCTGCCAAGCGTTGTTGTTCCGCTTTAGCCGCCGCTAAGCGGGCCTCTTCTTTAGCTTTTTCTGCTGCTGCAATACGAGCTGCTTCCGCTCTTGCTGCATCATCCTTAGCCTTTTGTTCTGCTGCGATGCGTGCTGCCTCTGCCTTTTGAGCGTCGGCCTTGGCTTTTTGTTCGGCTGCAATACGCGCTGCTTCAGCCTTAGCCGCATCATCTTTTGCTTTTTGCTCTGCCGCAATACGTGCTGCTTCCGCTTTTTGAGCGTCAGCCTTGGCCTTTTGTTCAGCTAATTGACGATCAGCTTCCGCCTTAGCACGTGCTCGTTCAGCTGCTGCATCGGCTTTTGCCTTAAGTTTAGCTTGTTCCTCGGCATCTCGTTTATCTAATTCAGCCTGTCTAGCTTGAGCTGCCTTGTGAGCTGCTACCGCCTTTTCAGCTGCTAATTTAGCTGCCTCTGCTAATTGATGGGCCTGTTCTTCTTTTTGTGTCTTCGCTGCTACATATTTTTCTTCAATAGCCACCTTCTTAGCCGCTTCAGCTGCTTCTTTTTGTGCTTCTGCTTCTAATGCACGTTGACCAGCTTCATTAGTAGCTAATACGCGCGCATATTGAGGATTAGCCAAAGCTTCTGGAATCAGTAAGAA
Organism: Veillonella sp.; assembly: GCA_022737715.1. Classification (GTDB taxonomy): domain Bacteria; phylum Bacillota; class Negativicutes; order Veillonellales; family Veillonellaceae; genus Veillonella. Next base: position 5,288 of record JAIITD010000084.1, on the reverse strand, counting down.
ACGTACCGGTAAATTCGAAGCACCAGCCGGCATAAATTCGATGGTCAATGTATCGCCGCCGTAATAGTTCCCCATATATCGAGAATCTAATACAGTATTATGACCTAGTGCCATTAAACCATCATCGCCACCAATGTGGTATGTCATACTTTCACTAGGGGACTTCTGCCAACGACGTTGCGCTTTCACAGTAAAGGAACCGGAATAACCACCGCCTAGTGGATTGAAATAGAGACGGAAAGGGTCTTCGCCGCTTGTAGGAATTTTCACAGTGTAAGAAATACCATAATTCCCTGCATCCTTTACATAGGCTTTATTATCGAGCTCATCCACGCCCTCTACAAATCGGTCTTCTCTATCATTACCCAGCTCTACATAGGCGCCACCTAACGTGGTGTTATATTCTTTTGTTACTGCCATTTCGCGCTCAGCACCGGTGAAAGTACCGCGCAACCGCACATGGTCGATAGGTAAATTGTTTACCCAATACGAAGACTCAATGGAGTTCAGATTCATAGGAATCATCATAACCCGTGCAAATACAGGCGCACTGGTTTGCAAGTCTACGATACCTGTAAATAGAGCATCTTTAGGTATTGGGGAATGTTCTAAATCAGTAAATACGAGTTGACGACTTTTGGGAGGCATCACAAAGGAATACAACGGTTTATCCGTCAATGGTTGCTCTAATTCCTTCCGCGATAAATCGCGACCTGCCGCAAAATAATCGGATGTAGCGATGGATTTTAATTCACGGAACACGGCAATGCCATTTGGTTCATTGCCTGTATTCTCTAAGATAATGGCAATCTTATGAGGCTCGGCCATCTCATTTACATGGTAAAAGTAGATACGCCCTTTCCCATTAATGCTACCAGCACTTAATACACCACCTACAGGTCCTACATATTCAGGACTATCGGATAATAGCAATGTATCCTTTTGCGCTTGTAATTCCGCTGGCAATGGAGTAAACGAAAAATATCCTATGGAGTTCAAATCAATATCGCTTGCCGCATGACCTGTTAATGCTCCCATAACTGCTAACATCGTCGCTAGCTTATATGTTTTCTTAAATAACATAATATTAAACCTCTTCCAGCCCCATAGGATCATATGTAAGGGCTAATGCTTCTAACTTTTTCAAACGATGTCCAATACCCGATTTAGATAAGGTACCATTCATCATTTCTTCTAATTCTTTCAAACTTGCTTCCGGATTATCCCAGCGCAATCGAGCTACAATTTTCAATTTATCCGGCAATGCATCAATACCTATATGCTCATCTAATATACGAATGGCCTTCACTTGGCGCACAGCGGCATCTACGGTTTTTTGTAAATTTGCAGTCTCACAATTTACCTGTCGATTGATCTGATTTCGAACGGTCTTCATGATGCGTACATTTTCAAATTCCATCAACGCCGATTGAGCGCCCATGACCTGTAAACAATTCGTTACCGCATCGCCTTCTTTGAGGTACACCACGTATTCCTCTTTACGCTCTGTCAGACCTGCATGAATGTGAAATAATTTTAAAACATATACAATTTCTCGTGCGAAAGCTTCGTTGCCCGTCATAAACTCAAGATGATAATCACTTTGCGGTTTATTAACGGATCCGCCTCCTAAAAAAGCACCGCGCAAAAAGGCACGTCGCGCCTCCATCGAGTGTAACCACTTCCTCGGCAATTGCTCGGTAACAGGCCACAACGCTAAATCCTCTAAGGCTTGACGCCCTTCTTGAGATGGATCCACCGTCAATGTATACATATTCTTTTTCCGCAAATTCAAACCTTGCCGTACCATAACATGGGTCGGCAATTCGTATTGTTTTTTTAGTATGCCTAGCAAACGTCTAGCCACCGCATTATTAGCAGTGGCTAGTCGTATACCGATAGCTCCCTTCATACCGAGCAATAAGGAACCACCCATGCGCAATAAGCAGGATGCTTCGATTTTCATGGCCACATCGGTATCCGTTTCAGGCTCATAGGCACATAATTCATTTTTCACATCTTCTGCAAAAGACATAGGTTTTCCTTTCTAATGATCGGCACGACGTAAATAATATTCTAAAACACGTGGTTCCATATCTGATTTCATAGCATATATGATATCCATAAGGACCTTACCTAAACGTTCTGGATCATGAATAGCAGGTTTTTCTTGACTGATGAGCGTTGCTCTAACAGTGCGAATCCCCATGTCTTGTAAACGTTTAGAATCGATTGCCACAGGTTCTGAACCAACTGCGCTATACTGTTCTACCATTTGAATAGGCAATGGTCCATCATTGGCAAGAACCGTATCAATAATACCTACCCCACTGTGGTCGATAATAGCTTGTACATGGTCTGCCAATGTGTACCCTGACGTTTCACCTGGTTGTGTCATTACATTAGCGATATAAATTTTGTTCGCCTTACTAGCGCGCACATGGTCCGCAATTTTGTCAGTCAATAAATTAGGAATGATACTCGTATAGAGACTACCTGGTCCTAATATGATGACATCGGCTTCATCAATAGCACGCAATGCGGCGCCTTCTGGTTTCGGATGTTCAGGTGAACTAAACACGCGTTTAATTTTCTTTCCTGCATTTGGAATATTGCTTTCACCATCGACGATAGTACCATCAATGAGCTCAGCACTGAGTTGAATAAATTCTGTAGACGATGGAATGACACGACCGCGGACACGCAATAATTTACTAGCCGCTTCGAGAGCCTCCTCTATATCGCCATCATAGACCTGTGCCAACGCAGTGATAAAGAGATTCCCAAAGCTATGACCAGAGAGCTCATTGTCCCCTTCAAAACGATAGCGGAAAAGATTTTCCATAACCCCTTCTTGTTCTGCAAGGGCTACAAGGCAGTTGCGCAAATCGCCAGGTGCAATCATTTTAAAATCTTCTCGCAAACGACCCGAAGATCCACCATCATCGGCAACGGTAACAATAGCCGATAGATTGGAGGTGTGAGCTTTCAAACCACGCAATAAATTGGATAAGCCCGTACCACCACCAATAACGACGATTTTAGGTCCTTTATCAAGGCGGATATTTTGAAAGATAATATCCGATACCTTGCTGGATGGGTCTGGTAAAACAGCACGAATGATAGTTTTAATCACCTTGCTGGTACCAACTAAAATTAAAACTGCCGCAATACCAATGAGTACTGCGCCCACTAAAATCAATACATTGTAATTATAATATCCCGTTAAGGAATAGGAATAGGCAAGAACTATATCCTCTATATACGATAACCATTGATAGTTAAATAATAGTGAAATGCCTATGATTAATAAGCCTACCCCTAAGCTATAGAGAGCAAGCCAACGTTTTATATTAAGGCCCGGGATTAACCACCGGAACCAACGTTTTCGTAACATATAATCCCCTTTTAATCCCCTAGATCTGCTTGATGTGGATTAAAATCTTCTTCCACATTATTTTTCATCATATCGCGATGTTCAACAGTAACACGATATCCTTTTTCTAATAAATGAGAATACAAAGCCTCTGCCATTGCAACAGAGCGATGCATACCACCTGTACATCCAACGGCTACAATAAATTGTGCTTTCCCTTCCTTCTCATAATTAGGCACAAGAAAATCCATGGTATTAAAATAGTGTGTTTTAAATTCATCCGTTACGTCAAAGGAGTGAATATAGTCATTAACAACCTGTACACGTCCCGTTTTATGACGATATTCTGGAATATAGAACGGATTTGGCAAGAAACGAACGTCCCAAATCATATCCGCATCCAATGGCAAACCATATTTAAAACCAAAGCTGACAACGGTTACTGACATGCCGTGTTTATCCGCCACTTGGGTAAAGCGTTTTTTCAAGTATTCTTTTAAGGAAGCGGTTTTCATATCCGTTGTATCGATAATATAATCCGCTTTGTGACGCACAGAATCTAAAATTTGACGTTCTTTTCTTAGACCTGTTGTAATGCGACCGCTTGGTGCGAGTGGGTGACTACGGCGAGATTCTTTATAACGACGAATCAAGGTTTCATCGCTAGCATCCATGAAAACGATTTCATAATCTACCTTCATCTCATTCAAGGTCTCTAAAGAAGCAGATAAAGCCTCAAAGAACTCTCCGCCACGAATATCGACAACGAGGGCCACGCGATTGGTACGGTCCCCACCTTGACGACAAATTTCACTCAGTTTTGGAATTAATACAGGCGGAATATTGTCTACACAAAGATAGCCCATATCTTCTAAAGCCTGTAATACCTGTGTTTTCCCAGCACCAGACATGCCAGTTACAATTAATAAACGAAATGCTTCCATACCTTACTCCATTATAATAAATGTTCTTCAATCCAATGAGCTACACCGTCATCATTATGATGTCCACAAACCTCATGAGCCACCAATTTTACATGATCTACCGCATTTTCAACGGCTACTGAATAACCTGTTTTAGATAACATAGATATATCATTCTCTGCATTGCCAAAGGAAATGATATGATCTAGACCAATGCCATATTGCTGTGCTAATTGCTCTAACGCATCTCCCTTAGATACATGAGGTGCGATGATTTCTAAAAAATCTTTTTGGCTCCGCACTAATGTAGCCGTATTTCCTACAATGGGCGTCAATGTATCAATGATAGCATCTATATTTTCAACAGTATCAATAGCAATTAATTTATTCGGTTCTCGTGAAAGTGCATACAAGGAATCGCCTAAAAACTCAGCCTTGGCGCCCGTTTGACGTTCATATAATTCCGATTGCCAATCCTGATGATGACACAAGAGATGATCATCTACATAAGATTGAATATGCCATCCATGTTGACTAGCTATGTTCCAAATGCGTTGCACCGTATCTAATGGCACAGTCCGTTCAAATAACTTACAACCTGATTCCAATTCTTGGATGAGACCTCCAGAAAATAAAATCATTGGCACATTACCAAGTTGTAGGGACATACCAACAGGCTTTGCCGTTTGGTACATACGACCTGTCGCAATAGTGATACGAATGCCTTTATCTTGTAATCGATGCAATACATCCTTAGTATACTCTGACACCGTATTATCACTACGCAACAAGGTTTCATCACAATCGATAGCCACCATCTGAATATGTGAAAAAGAAGGATTCATCAGCAGACCTCCTTATATAATTACTGTATTTATTTATTATACCATTTATAAGGGGTACAAAAAAAGAGACTCCCAAAGGAGTCCCTTTTATATTTGTAACTATCAAATTAGAATTTGTAGTTAAGGTCTGCACGGTAGAAGTCG
>JAIITD010000001.1 GCA_022737715.1 Veillonella sp. | reverse complement strand
AGTATTTTAGAAAATCATGCTGAACTTACCTATGAAAGTGCGGAAATGATGGAACGCGTTTTCAAAGGCGAAGTTTCTAAAGAAGAAGCATTCTTGGAAATTGATACAAAGGAAAAAGCTGCGGATGAATTAGTTAATGAAACAGTTGATCGCTTGCGTAAAACATTCATTACACCGATGGACCGTGAAGATATCCAATTGTTGATTGATCAATTAGATACAACACTTGATAATATCAAAGAAATCATGGATAAAATGGTTATGTATCATGTAGGTAAACCTAGTGATGGTGCCATTCGCATGAGTGAAATCGTCGTAAAATGTGTTAAACATATCAATAAATCTATCGGTTACATGGGTAGCCTTAAAAAGGATCATGTGAAGGTAGAAGGTCGTGTACATCAAGTGTTGAAACTTGAATCTGAAGCAGATAATATTTACCATGAAGAAATGGCGAAATTATTTACAGAATGTACAGATCCAATTGAAATTATCAAATGGAAGGAAATCTTAAGCTCCATGGAGGATGTAATCGATGGATGCGAAGATTTGGTTGGTACATTCCGCCGGGTAGTATTGAAGTATGCTTGAGTCACATTACTTAGTTTGGCTAGTCGTATTTCTAGCCATAGCATTTGACTACATCAATGGCTTCCACGATACGGCTAATGCGATTGCCACATCTGTTTCAACCCGTGCTATTGAACCTAAAAAAGCAATCATGATGACGGCGGCACTTAATTTTTTGGGTGCTATGGTGAGTACAGGGGTTGCGAAGACAATCGGTGGTGATATTGTTATGTCCCCATCTCTTATCAATAGTGGTATCATTTCAGCAGCCCTTATCGGGGCCATCGCATGGAATTTACTGACTTGGTACTGGGGGATCCCTAGTTCATCATCCCATGCACTAATTGGTGGCATCATTGGTGCCGTAGGCTGGTCAGTAGGTTTTGATGCTTTAAATGAATCAGGGATTTTAAAGATTTTCTTTTCTCTCATCTTATCACCACTAGTAGCAATGGTTGGTGGCTATATCATCATGAAATTGTTGTTACTCATCTTTGGTAGATTTTCTCCTATTGTTTTAAATGATAGATTTAGATCCATGCAAATCGTATCGGCCGTTATGATGGCTTTTTCACATGGTTCTAATGACGCACAAAAGGCGATGGGGATTATTACATTGACCTTACTTAGCGGTGGTTATATTGATACCTTAGATGTTCCATTGTGGGTTAAGTTGTGCTGTGCGACTGCGATGGCTTTTGGTACGGCTGTTGGTGGTTGGAAAATTATTTCCACCATGGGGACAAAAATCTTTAAATTAGAAACCATTAATGGTTTTGCAGCCGATTTAAACTCTGCTATTACTATTTTTACTGCTACATTCTTGCATTTACCTGTAAGTACTACACATGTTGTGAGTGGTTCTTTGTTGGGGGTAGGTGCTTCTAAGCGTATTAAAGCAGTAAACTGGGGCGTAGCGCGTTCTATGGTCATGGCGTGGTTCGTAACAATTCCGCTATCTGGTATAGTAGCTGCCATTGCTTATGAAGTAGGACATCTTCTATTTGGCTCATTCTTTTAGAACTGCATATAATAAATGAGAAGGACTATTAGTAGCTTACTAATAGTCCTTTTTTGTGATATTAATTACAGTTTTATAAAACAATACCATTGCAGTATTGTTTTATATCGTTTATACTAAATGTAGTAATACGTAGACGTTGTTATTGGAAAAGGAGTGCTTATGAAATTAAATCAAGCCACGGACTATGCGTTTCGCATGATTTTGCACATGGCGATGTTACCATCTGGTCAGAAGGTAACAGGCGGTGTATTGGCTGAGCAAGAGATGATTCCAGAACGTTTTTTGCTTAAGATAATGCGCAGCCTTATTGCAGCAGGAATCATGAAATCCTTCCGCGGGGTGGATGGTGGATTTGCATTAAATCGTGAGCCCAAAGATATTTCCATGCTCGATGTGATTAGAGCCGTTGAGGGGGATACGTATTTACAGCGTTGTTTGTATGATGTCGGTTCTTGCTCAAAAGCATGTATGGGCCAATGTGCAGTTAATGAAGCTATGTCTGTTGTACAAGCTGAACTTGTAAGACAGATGGAAAGTGTGACTTTCGATAAATTAGCTGTGCGCGAAAAAGAGATTTTAGAGACCATGAATCCTTGTGTATCTCATGCGTAACGATGTAAGACATTCATCAAGTGTGTATTTTTGAGTCAATTCTAAGGAGGAAAAGACATGTTTGAAGCACTGGATTTAGCACGTTTACAGTTCGCGCTAACATCTATCTATCACTGGCTATTTGTACCGTTCACATTGGGAATGACGGTTATCGTAGCCATTTTAGAATGGACCTTTGTAAGCACCGGTAAAGAAGTTTACCAAAAAATGGCAAAATTCTGGGGTAAATTATTCTTAATTAACTTTGCCATGGGTGTTGTAACAGGTATCGTTCAAGAGTTCCATTTCGGTATGAACTGGGCTGAATATTCTCGTTTTATGGGTGATATTTTTGGTGCCCCGCTTGCCCTTGAAGCATTAATGGCATTTTTCTTGGAATCTACATTTATGGGCGTTTGGATCTTTGGTTGGGGTCGCTTATCTAATAAAGCGCATGCTGCTGTGGCAACATTAGTTGCATTAGGTACCAATTTATCCGCATTCTGGATCATTGTAGCAAACTCTTTTATGCAACATCCTGTAGGCTATGTAATTCGCAATGGTCGTGCGGAAATGGAAAACTTCGCAACCATCGTCTCTAATGGTTATGTACCTGGCCAATTTGCTCATATTGTATTAAATGGTTCCATGACAGCAGGTGTCATCATTATGGCTATCAGCGCATGGCACTTGATTCGTAAGAGCAATGTTGATTTCTATAAAACCTCTGTAAAATGGGGTATGGTAATTACCTTAATTGCTGGTACATTAGGTGCTTTTGCAGGTCATCATCAAGGCCAATATATTACTAAAGAACAGCCTATGAAAATGGCAGCTATGGAAGCTCTTTGGGAAACTCAAGATCCAGCTCCATTCTCTTTGGTAGCTAATATCGATACAAAAGCACAACAAAATACAGGTGCCATTGAAATCCCTGGCGGCTTATCCTTCTTAACACAAAACTCCTTTACATCTGGTAAGGTAGAAGGTATTAAAGATTTACAAGCTAAATCTGAAGCTCAATATGGCCCTGGTAATTACATTCCAGATGTTCCTGGTATTTTCTGGACATTCCGCATCATGGTAGCTGCTGGCTCCATTATGTTATTAGTTGCTTTCATCGGCTTGGTATTAAATGCTAAAGGTAAACTCGTAGAGAATAAAACATTCTTGAAAATTATTTTCTGGATGTTACCATTACCTTACATCGCTCAATCCACTGGTTGGTTTGTTGCAGAAGCAGGTCGTCAACCATGGCTTGTATATGGCCTTCAATTGACTGCTAATGGTGCTTCTAAATCCGTTACAGCTCCTGAAATCATGACTACTATCATTGGTTTTACAGTTATTTACATCTTGGCTGCTATTGCTGCATTGTATTTAGCTGTAGAGCATATTAAAAAAGGTCCTGATGGGCAAACAATTTACCATGTAGAAGAAAAAGAGGAGGCAAGATTATGGAACTAATTATGAATAACCTTAATGTGATCTGGTTCATCTTGCTTTGTGTATTGTTTGCAGGTTTCTTCTTCTTAGAAGGCTTCGACTATGGCACAGGTATTCTTCTACCAGTCATTGGTAAAACTGACGTTGAACGTCGTCAAATGATTAATGCGTTAGGTCCTATTTGGGATGGTAATGAAGTATGGATGATTACTGCTGGTGGTGCGTTATTCGCATCCTTCCCTCATGTATATGCTACATTGTTTAGTGGTTTCTACATGGCATTGTTCTTAATGCTTGCTGTACTTATCATGCGTGGCGTTGCTTTTGAATTCCGTTCTAAAAGTGCAAATCGTACATGGCGTAAAGTATTTGATTATTGTATTTTCATCGGTTCTATCGTTCCTGCCTTATTGTGGGGCGTAACAGTAGGTAACTTGATCCAAGGCACACCTATTGATGAAACGATGACATATGTTGGTACATTCTGGGATTTACTTAGCCCTTACACTGTATTATGTGGTGTTGCTTTCATTTTAGTGTTTACATACCATGGTGGTTTGTTTACATCTATTAAAACAGCAGGTCCTATCTCTGAACGTGCACGTGCAGCATCTCTCGTTACAGGTGTACCTACTGCAATCGGTGTGATTGCGTTGATTATTGCATCCTATGTATACACTGATTTGTACAGCTCTATCTTAGCTACTATTTTCTGTGCCTTAGCTGTTGTTTGCTTCCTTATTTCTTGGGCTGCAGCACGTACGCGCAATACAAAATGGGGCTTTGTATTTAGCTCTCTTTCCGTTATTTTGATTACGGCTACATATTTTGCAGGTCTATTCCCTCGTATTATGGTATCTTCTTTGAACCCAGCGTGGAGCTTGACCATTACAAATGCATCTTCTTCTGAATATACCTTGGCATTGATGACTGCGGTTGCAGTGGTATTTGTACCAATCGTATTAGCATATCAAATTTGGGTATACTGGACATTCCGTCATCGTGTAACAGAAAAAGACTTACATTATTAATATAGGCACTTTTACCGATTGTGAAAGTTTGATCCCTTTTGTGAGGCGTGCTGTAGCGGCACGCCTCATTTTTATGGTAAGATGAATGTAATATTGATAAAATTAGATTTAAAGGGGGTTAGATATGATACAGAAAACGGCGCTTCGCGTCATTAAAAGTAAAAGGCTCGTATTATTGGCACTGATTATGTCTAGTATTTTACAAAGTCTTTCTATAGTAGGACAAGCTTGGTTTTTTGCCACATTAATACATAATTTGGTTTTTCTTGATCATACTGTGTTGGATGAATCTAATACAATTACATGGCTTGCGGTATTCATTATATTACGTTTAGTTTTTTCTTATATACAGGAACATGTATCGTCTAGTTTGGGCCATTCTGTTAAATCTATTTTGCGTAAAGAAGCTCTTGCGCATCTATTTAGATTAGGTATTCAACGAGGAGAATCTCAAGGTGATACGATACATCTCATTACTGATGGATTAGAACAAGTAGAGGCCTATGTTTCGAGCTATATACCTCAAATGCTATATGCGATTATCATCCCACTAGTAATGGGGATTGCCATAATGGATACATTGCCTATTATCGGGGCTATTTTAATAGGTACAGTACCATTAATTCCATTGTTTATGATTTTGATTGGTAAACAAGCGGAAAAGATGAATCAAGAGCAATGGGATCGGATGAGTCTCTTATCAGGTCATTTTTTAGATGTATTGCGAGGCATTACCACATTAAAGGTGTTTGGTCGTGCAAAGGAACAAATACAAGTCATCAGTCGACTGTCTAATGAATTTAAAGACTCTACCTTACGCGTATTGCGTGTGGCTTTTCTATCTGCCCTCGTCTTGGAATTAGTTAGCACAATAAGTACAGCTATCATTGCGGTGTATTTAGGCCTCACACTATTAGATGGCGGTTTGGATTTTCTTCCAGCCTTCTTTATATTATTGTTGGCTCCAGAGTTTTATACACCTTTTAGACAATTAGGAGCTGCTTTTCACACCGGTATGTCTGGTAAAACTGCACTTGCTAAATTTGATGCTTTTATGAATACACCTATTGTATTACCTCGAGGTGGCAATTGTCGTATTCAAGGGACAATTGAATCCATACGCCTAGATAATTTAAATTATACCTATCCAGAAACAAGCAATGGTATAAAGCATATTACATTGCAGGTATGTCGCAATAAACCGATTATGCTTGTTGGTGAAAGTGGGGCTGGTAAATCGACGATTGCACGAATATTAGGTGCCTTTTTAGAGGCTCCTTCGAATAGTGTATATGTTAATGATATAGATCTATCAACTTGCTCTATGGATTGGTGGCGTACACAGGTTACGTATGTGTCTCAAAAACCTCATGTTATGCATGGTACGCTACGAGATAATATTGCCTTTGGACAAGATGTAAGTGATGACGAGCTTTTAGAAGCAGCCAAACTAGCGGAGCTATATGATGTAATTTGTGAAAAGGGCTTGGATTTTGTCGTTGGTGAAGGAGGCATGGGACTTAGTGGTGGCGAATTACAACGTATTGCCTTGGCACGTGCTTTTTTACATGGTGGACAAGTTCTTATTTTAGACGAAGTTACATCCCATTTGGATGTGAATACAGAGGCTCAAATCAGTTGTGCATTACAGCGCTTGATGAAGGATAAAATTGTTATTCTTGTAGGGCACCGTATTCAAACGATGCAGTGGGCCTCTCAGTTATATGTGTTGCGTCAAGGTGAAATAATTGAGCAGGGAACCTATGAAACCTTGTTGGCACAGAATGGTTATTTTAAGGCGCTAATAGATGCTGGGACTGGTTCCTTTGTATTGGATGATGAGGATGTGTCATATGTTTCTAAGCTTGAGGTTCCATTGCCACAACAACAAGAGGCATTAAGTAATAGTAAAGTCCCATATGAAGCCGATGAAACTAAGTATAGTGATATTGAAGGTTGGAAATTGTTATTTTCCGTATTAAAACCTGCTCGTTGGTCCTTAGTACTTGCCTTAGTTTTCACTTCTCTGACCGTATTCATGAATGTAGGGCTTTTGAGCGTATCTTCTTGGTTACTGGCATCGGCTGCATTACAACCTGGTATCACTTACTTGAGTCTCGCTATCGTAGGTGTGCGCTTCTTTGGTATTAGCCGTGCTGTATGTCGTTATTTTGAGCGGTACACATCTCATAAAATGGCATTTCAAGGTTTGTATGGGTTGCGTGTATGGTTTTATACCTATCTAGAACCATTGGCACCAGCTATATTTAAACGATGGGGCGCAGGGGATATGCTCAATCGAATTATGGCGGATATTGAAGTACTGCAATTCTTTTATTTACGCACCTTAATTCCTCCTGTAGCAGCCATTGTATTAACTATATTGGTATCCTTTGGTGTCGGTACTATAGATGCGCATTTATCAACGCTTGTGTGGTGTGCTGCACTGATGACAGGTGTTGTACTACCGTATGGCATATATCGTTATCATCGTACATCCTTAAATATGATCAGTCAGGTACAAGGTCACTTCAAGTCAACATTGACTGATACATTAGAAAGTTTAGAAGACATTATTAGTTACCATAATGAAAATCTAGTTATGGAACGTATGATGCAATCTATAGATGATGTAGAGTACCATAAGGGGCGTATTTCTAAAGGTATGAATTTAGGAAATACGATGTTTATTGCTATTGTACAGATTGTAGTTGTGTTAGCGGCCCTATTAGCAAGTGATGTATTAACTGGCCCTTGGGCAAGTGTTATGGTCGTAGTATGTGCCATTGGTATTCAAGCTTGGTTTGAAGCGCTGCAGCCTATGATTGTATCTGTTCATCATGGTTATGAAAGTTTAGTAGCGGTTCGTCGATTGTTACAAATTAAGCATGCACCTCTGCCAATCAAGGATACAGGCTGTGTAGATTTAAATTCTATGGATACGATATCATTGAAACATGTTAATTTTGGGTATGATCACTCATCACTTATATATAAAGATTTAACATTAGATATACCAAAAGGACAGGCTGTTGCTATTGTTGGTGCTAGTGGGTCTGGTAAAACCACATTGTTTTCCTTGTTAGAAAGGCTATATGATTACTCTGGCTATATTTCGGTAGGTCACAATGAATTAAAGAGTGTTACGATTGATTCTTGGCGAAATTTAATGGGATCTATCACACAAGACACTTATATTTTCCATGCTACACTGGAGGATAATATTCGCCTTGCCAAGCCACATGCAAGTGCGGATGAGGTGCAGCGTGCCGTAAACCAAGCTGTTTTATCCGATGTAGTTACCCGGTTGCCAAAAGGCTTACGAACAATTGTAGGTAGTGGTGGGGTAGGCCTTAGCGGCGGTGAACGTCAACGTGTTGCTTTAGCTCGATTATTCTTGCGAAATCCTGAACTTATACTTCTCGATGAACCGTTAGAGGGGCTAGACCAAGTAACAAGACGAAAACTGCATAATGATATTCTAGCTTTCACAAAAGAAAAAACTGTTTTATATATTACACATCAGTTAGAAGGCTTAGAGCTGATGGATCGTATCCTCTTTATGGAAAAAGGTCGTATTGTAGAAGATGGAACCTTTAGCGAGTTAATTGCTAAGAAAGGGCGATTCTATGCATATTGTCGACTTACGATGGCCAGTGTATAAGTGGCAGCTAATGGAAAGGCCTTAGTAGATCTCTGTATATCTCGATAAAATGGGTAAATTATGGTATAATTGTAATGTTTGAGGTATAAAAAATCTTGTGTAGTGTGCATAAATTGGAGCGACTATGACAAAAATCTTCACCAAGTTACGATCGTTGGTGGATGACGCATTAAATGAACGTTCTCCTATTATTGAACAGGATACGACGCTTATGGCTGCACCTGTGGAGCGAGAACTATTTGATCATAGAATTCTCTATATTGAAGAGGATATGGTCAATCGGATGCTCCGTGCTGCGTTTCGAAATCATTGGTTAATCTATTCTGTAACCTTTGAATTTGAGCCGAATAACCAAGTATTTCTCTCCATTATTACTAAATGGGGGAATGTGATTAATGTGGAATTTACCATCGAAGATGTGTGGTTCGATGACTATTCATCTTCCTTTGCTATTAAATTAGATACTGCTAATATAGATACCGGTGGGTTTATTTTGAACTCGATTCTCCACCTCCTAGGCAACTGGTGCCTTAGCCTATTTGGCATATTTTTTAATCCTATTGCTATTGGCCGATTAGGCTCTACTGTGCGATTTGAGAAGAAGGGAATTCTTCAATTTGATTTAGTACCCAATTCTAGAATCAAAAAATTTATTCCTTTGCCAGAACGTCATGTAGGTAGTACAGGTCCTGTTTTATTGGGAAATCCTAAAACTGGACAGTCTGTATTGCAATTAGACTATTATGCATTTCATGATCCAGTAGATACATTTACAGTTCCTGACGTGCCAACGAGAACGAGTTGGGTTAGATCCATTGATATTGCCGCTGTATTACTGTTACCAATCGGTGTATGGATTACATTTATAATTCTTCATCACTATTTACCAACTGAGACTTTAGAGTTTTCTTTTTCTACATACTTTTTAATTTCATTAGGGATTTTTATTATATCCTTCTTAGTAATGAATATTCCACGGTATGTATATATGTATGTAGACTCTCGAAAACAGTGGCAAAGTGCATTTGTACATAATAATATAAAAATTCAATTGCGTAAGTTACACCGACGCATTTTCATGCAGCAAGCTTCGTTGTCTACAGATTGTGACGAATGTGTAGCCTCTCAAAGTCAAGAGCGGATCAAGCAATTATTATTACAGATTCGAGATAAACGGTTCTTAGCTAATCGATTGAAAATAGCAGATGATGATCGTGCTAGAAAACAAAAGGTTAAATTTATCATTGCTTATATTGGGTGTACATTAATAGAATTAATGTTGTTGATGAATTAACTACATAGCATAACAAAAAGGCTGAGCCTCCTGGCTCAGCCTTTTTGTTGTTAGACTAGGTTTATTATCTTTTTTTACGTCGTTTTCGTACTTTTTTTCGAACCTCTTGTTCCTCTTGTGTCGGTGGTTCTGTAATTGGTTGTGATTGTGCGGGCTCTTGATTCATAAATGGAGGATAGCCATACTTATTTGGCTCTGGTTGACCCGGTAATACCCAAAATAGGAATCCGATAATCCACACGAATAAATCTAATAAATAATTTAACGGTGTTACTGCTGAATAGGTATTGATGAAAATAATAATGGTAGCCCATAAAATACCAGCCCAACCATTAAATCCAATATCATGTATCCGTCTAGTGAATAATCCACAGGCTAGTGGAAATAACATAGCCTGTAATGCGCCTACAAAAATACGTGTAGCCCAATATGCAGGCAACGTTACAATGTAGTCGATTAAGCGTTCCTCAATGATATCTACGATATAGAAGAGTATCATCAAAGCTATGAAAAGTATAATAAATTGTAGTCTGTTAAAGCGCCCCGAAAGGTTGAATATGGTATAGCCCTTACGTCGTCCCTGATATGCTATACCAAAACCTACTAAGCAGATTAGTACAGTTCGTAGAACTGGATATAATAAATCCATGAAGTCCCCTTTATAAAAATAAACATAACGTATATTTTCTATGTGTTTAAGTATATCATGAACAGGCTATTTGGACAATTTAAACGGATTATTTGGATAGATTAGTTAATTCTGGTAATACAAGTTCAAAGGCGATACCATGTTTCATGGATTTTACGTTATCTACAGTAGCTTGGATTGATTTTGTAGTAAAATTCATCGCCAGTTGAGCAGCTTCATGAGCGGTAAAACCACGCATGATGGCACCAGATAAAACAGATGTAAAAATATCGCCAGTTCCAGTAGCTTTCACAGGAATAAGAGGAACAGAGTATGTTATTACCGTATCAGTTGAACCTTCGTATACGGCAATCGTTGCATCTGTGTCGGAAGGTACGCTAGTCATAATAACGAGTTCAGGTCCCAATTGGTGTAGTTTTTTACACATGTCGTGCAATTCAGCATTTGAAATGGAATCGGTAGAGAATGGTTTATCTAATAAAAAACAAGCTTCTGTGTAATTGGGTTTTACAATATGAGCTCTAGAAATAAGATGGCGCATAGCTTTTACCATATCTGGTGTATATATAGAATAGAGGCGTCCATCATCGGCCATGGCAGGGTCGACAATGACCATTTTATCCTTACCGAAGCGATTAATTGCTTCCTCTACGAGATGGATTTGCTCTGGTGAGGCCAAGAATCCACTGACGATGGCATTAAAATCAATTTCATTCTTTTCCCAACAATCCATAAATGCTGTTAAATGATCAGATAAATCAACGATTTCAAAATATGGATACTCTAAATGGTTACTCAATACAGCTGTTGCTAATGGCACTGCTTGGCACCCAAGAGCGCTGATGATTGGTAGCATAACCGTTAGAGAGCAACGTCCGATGGAACTCATATCTTGTATAGTAAGTATTCTTGGTACTGTAGTCATAGAGACCTCCTCAATATAGTATATATGTATTGTACTGTATTCGTTAAAACCTGTAAAACGAGTGGAATAATAGAAAGCCCCTGTAATGCATGATATAATATGAAGAATAGATGAGTTTTTAATAGATGTAGTTTAAAAGAAATAAATAAAAAATAAAATATTTATTACAATATTAAATCTATACCTTTAAATTTAGAGTCATAATATAGTATAATAATATAGAAATTTTATTGTATGGAGGAGAATAGAATGGCAAGGTATGTTTTACGGCGCATAGGTAGCGCACTTGTTATACTGTGGGTAATTATTAGTATTACCTTCGTTTTAATGCATGCTATACCTGGTGGACCTTTTACAAGTGAGAAAAAATTACCACCTCAAGTTAAAGCTAGCATAGAGGCGAAATATCATTTAGATGATCCTTTATGGAAGCAATATGCTGATTACATTGGTGGTGTTGTTACAGGGGATTTAGGGCCATCCTATAAATATGAAGGACGCTCTGTTAATGATATTATAGGTGAATCATTTCCTGTATCTGCGCAATTGGGACTATTGGCTCTTTGTGTTGCCGTTGTAGGAGGTATCGCAGCAGGTGCTATTAGTGCCATGCGTCCTAATGGCATAATAGATTATGCTATTACATTTGTTTCCACATTAGGTATTTCTGTTCCTACCTTTATTATTGGTGCAGTTCTAGTATATGTGGTAGGTTTTGAGCTGGGTTGGTTGCCAGTAGCGATGTGGCGTGGTCCGTCGTATATGATTTTACCGGTACTTACATTGGCCGCACAGCCTATGGCATTTATTGCACGCTTAACTCGTAGTGGACTGCTTGATGTATATCAACAAGAATATATTCGCACAGCTCGAGCCAAAGGACTTGGTGCATGGAATATCTTAATCCGTCATGCTTTAGGTAATGCTATTTTACCTGTTATTACCTACATTGGCCCATTAGCTGCTAGTTTGTTAACAGGTAGCTTTATTGTGGAAACAATTTTTGCCATTCCTGGTTTAGGTCAATATTTTGTAACATCTATTTATAATCGTGACTATACGGTTATTCTTGGTGTTACTGTGTTTTATAGTACTTTGATTGTAGTCTTGAATATTATTGTTGATATGATTTATCCGATTATCGACCCTCGGGTAACAACAGAGAAGGAGCGTGCGTAATGGATAGAAACGATTTTTTACCTATTGAACGCGATACGAATATTCGAGAATCCTCCTTTATAGTGCGTCCTAACTGGTGGCAACGATTTAAGTTAAATCGATTGGCCGTAGTTGGTGCAGGCATCATAGCTGTTATGATTGTGTTGGCAATCTTTGGTCCTATGATTTCACCATATACTTATGCAGATCAATCCTTGGTAGATGCTAACCAAAGTCCTAGCTTAGCACATTGGTTTGGTACGGATACATTAGGCCGTGATATTTATACTCGCGTTATGTATGGTGCGCGTATTTCTTTAACCATTGGTATTGTAGCTGCCTTATTAAATCTTGTAATCGGCGTTATTTATGGTGGAATTGCAGGTTACTTTGGTGGTAAAACAGATAGAATTATGATGGCTATCGTCGATGTATTATATGGTATTCCATTATTGTTATACGTTATTTTGTTAATGGTTGTTATTGGCCCAGGCCTTACCTCGATTTTTATCGCTTTGGGGATTGCATATTGGCTCAATATGGCACGTATTGTACGCAGTCAAATTGTGAAAGTTCGTGAAGAGGAATATATTATTGCCGCAGAAACAATGGGGATTCCTAAATGGCGTATTCTATGGCGCCACATTCTGCCAAACTGTGTAGGTCCTATCATTATCACATTGACATTGGCGATTCCAGATGCCATCTTTACCGAGGCCTTTTTGAGCTTTATTGGGCTTGGTGTTAATGCACCGATGGCAAGTTGGGGTGTTTTGGCATCTGATGGGATTAGTAGTATGAGATCGTATCCATTCCAATTGATATTCCCTGCATTGGCAATTAGCGTTACTATGCTTGGCTTTGTATTCTTAGGGGATGGATTGCGTAATGTATTTGATCCAAAGGAAGGGGATAGATGATGAATGATATATTAGTAGATGTACGAAATCTATCCATTACCATCGATACATTTAGAGGCCCTTTGCGCATTATTCGCAATCAGGACATCATGCTTAGAAAAGGTGAAATTTTAGGCGTTGTTGGTGAATCCGGATGCGGTAAATCGGTCATGGTTAATTCTTTGATGGGCCTACTACCGGAAGGTCGTACTAAAATAAAATCAGAAAAATTTGAAATTGATGGTGAAGATTGTCAAGACTATGTAGAAGAAGATTGGAATGAATTGCGTGGTACTACGGTAGCCATGGTATTTCAGGATCCCATGACCGCATTGAATCCGATATTGACAATTGGTGAGCAAATTTATGAGGTGATTCATCGTAGCAATGCCTATGGTGATGATTATGATGAAAAGGCGATAGCTCTCGATTTGTTGAAAAAAATGGGCCTATCTACACCAGAAAAGCGGTTAAACCAATATCCTCATGAATTGAGTGGCGGTATGCGTCAACGGGTATGTATTGCCATGGCTGTAGCGGGCCGTCCTAAAATCTTAATCTGTGATGAACCGACAACTGCACTGGATACAACAACAGAGGCACAAATTTTACGCCTTATGCAGACCTTAGCGGTAGAAGCGGGAATAGGTATTATATTTATTTCCCATAATTTACGTGTTATCGCACAATTATGTGACCGCGTTATGGTTATGTATGCTGGTAAATGTGTTGAGTCTGCTACGGTAGAGGATTTGTTTAATGATCCACGTCATCCTTATACAATTGGTCTGTTAATGTCTTTGCCGCAGGGAAAATGGCATGGTGAATTAAAGGCCATTGAAGGACAACCGCCAGATTTGTATGAATTACCTCGTGGATGTGCCTTTAATCCGCGTTGTAAATGGGCGATGCGCATATGTGGAAAACGTATACCTATGATATCCAATGTTGGGAATAATCATGAGTATACATGTTGGTTAGCAAAGTTGGAGGGACTTTAATGGGATATATTTGGGAAACAGACAATCTCGTTAAAAATTTTACCCTTTCTGGCGGATTGTTTAGACCAAAACAAACGGTACATGCATTACAAGGTGTTAGTCTTTACCAAGAGGAAGGCGAAACACTAGGTATTGTTGGTGAGTCAGGATGTGGTAAATCTACGTTTGGGTATACCTTGATGGGCGTACATCAAGCCACATCAGGTTCTATTTATATGAATGGAATTGAAGTAAATCCATATATTCATAAAGATATAACGAGGGATATGATGCAAATGGTATTCCAAAATCCATATGCATCTCTTAATCCGAGATTAAAGATTAATACAATATTAGAAGAGCCATTAGAGTTAAACCCTAATTATACGCCTCGAGATCGTGTCATTCGTGTTAAAGAGGTGTTAGAACAGGTAGGTTTAGATATGTCTTTTGGTGAGCGATATGCTCATGAATTATCTGGTGGGCAACGACAAAGAATTGGTATTGCTCGGGCACTTATTATGGAGCCTAAATGCATTATTCTTGATGAACCTATTTCGGCACTAGATGTGTCTATACAGGTTCAGATTATGACGTTGTTAGAGCGCTTACAAGCTTTACATGGCATTTCCTATCTCTTTATTTCACATGATTTGCCTATGGTTCGTTACATTAGCCATCGCATGGTGGTCATGTATTTAGGGGCTGTTATGGAAGAGGGGCCTGCTCTTGATATTTATGAGTTTCCTCAACATCCATATTCAAAGGCCCTTACGAAGATGGTTGGCGAAGTGGTTCCGCGGGCTCCAATTGGCGCTCCATTGAAAGGAGAACCGGCGAGTCCGTTGTATCCGCCTAAGGGGTGTTTGTTTAGTGATCGTTGTCCAGATGTTGAACGTAGATGTCTAGAAGAACGACCACCTCTCCGTGAATGGGCGGATAGAAGAATTGCATGTTGGCATATTTAATGGGGTAAATAATGAAACAGTTAATCGTAGGGAAATCCTTAGAAATGCAATTGGCAGCTTTGCTTGATACGTTGCCTTCAGATGCCACTGTATCCTATATGGTAACGCGTCTGAATGAAGGGGAGGAGGCTACCATAGTAGCTTCTTCTAAGGAAACGATTGTCCATACTGGTGCTAGTATGGTAAAAACGCTGATTTTGGAATATGTATTTCATCTAGCAGCACAAGAACAACTCGATCTTAGCGATACGATTGCATTGAGTCGGAGCCCTCGTGTTGAAGGGGCTGGCGCCTTGATGGAATTGGTGGGTAATCATAGTTTTAGTTATTTAGAGCTATGTCGATTGATGATGGTACTCAGTGATAATTGGGCGACTAATCTATTGATACAAGCCTTGGGCATGGAAAATATTAATGCCAGAGCTGAACAACTAGGGCTTGAACATTTTGAAATCAATCGTATGATGATGGATTTTACAGCGGTAAAAGAAAACCGAGAAAATTATATTACTGCCATGGATATGGCTGTATTGTTACATCATATATATGAATTGCGTCATACCATATATGGCCATGAGATGTGGAATATTCTGGGGCGTCAACAGTTCAGAGATATATTGCCATTTCATTGGGGGGAGGATGTAATATTCCATCATAAAACGGGTTCGTTAGATTGTGTTGAACATGATGCGGGCATTATAGAAACGATGAATGGAGATTTTTGTTTTGTTTTATTAATGAGTCATTTATGTAATGATAAGGCAAAACAACTAGGAGCTCAGATGGGGCTCATTATGAAAGAATTTGTAGAGGATGCATTACCATGATGGATAAACGTAAATTGCTTAAGCTCGTGGTACTAGCCTTTGGCGTAAGTATATTGCTACTCGTCTTTGGGTATACTAACGGGCCTAAGATTGTTGATGAGCATACGATACGATATGTATTGGAACAAGAACCATCAACACTAGATCCGGCTAAGTCTAGTACATCACCTGAGGCGACCGTTCAATTACAGCTATTTGATGGTTTGGTTCGTTTAGATGATAAAGGCGAGCCAGAGGCTGCCATAGCAAAGAGTTGGACTATGTCAGATGATGGTACAACATATACATTCCATTTGAGACCTAATCTGAAGTGGTCTAATGGAGAACCATTAACAGCTCATGATTTTGAGTATGCTTGGAAAAGAACCTTGGATCCGGATACAGGCGCTGATAACGCCTATATGTTATATGTGATTAAGAATGGCGAAGCTTTCAATAATGGCAAAGCCGATCGCAATGATGTTGGTGTAGAAGCAATTGATGACGATACATTAGTTGTTACCTTAGAACATCCAACAGCATATTTCTTAAAATTATTGGCCTCTCATGGCTATTATCCGGTGAATAAAAAAACTGTAGAAAATAATGAAAATTGGGGCAATAATGCGGAAACAATTGTTTCTAATGGGCCTTATAAATTGTTGAGTTGGCAACATAATGGAGAGCTCAATTTTGTCAAAAATGAAAACTATTGGGATGCTGATGAAGTTGTAACAAAAACGATGAATTGGCCGATTAGTGAATCTCAAAGTACACGCCTCACTCTCGTTGAAGGTGGCGAAGCGGACATGATGGTAGAACCTCCTGTAGCAGATCAACAACGGTTAGAAGAAGCTGGTTTATTGCACATAGGCCCTATGCTTGGTAACTATTATTACCTATTTAATGTGAAAGCAGAACCTTTTACCAATCCTGATGTACGTAAAGCCTTTTCCATGGTTATTAATCGTAAGGAAATTGTAAAGAACATCGTAAAAGGTGGTAAGGAAGAAGCGTATGCATTTGTTCCATATGGTATGCTTGAAAGCAATGGAACTGATGATTTCCGTGAAGCCGGTAGCTATCTTGTATATGAAGATGTAGAGCAAGCTAAGGAATTGATAAAAGAGGCTGGCTATGATGAAAATCATCCATTGCCACCAATTACGATTTTGTATAATACGAGTGAAATGCATAAAGCGATAGCAGAAGCCATTCAAGCAACATGGCATAAAGCATTTGGCGCTGATGTACGATTGCAGAATCAAGAGACTAAGGTGTTCCTTGCCAATCGCGAGGCTGGCAAATATCAAGTGGCTCGTGCATCCTGGGTTGCTGACTATGGGGACCCACAAAACTTCTTAGAAGTATTCTCTGCTGAAGATAATGACAGCCAATATCATAGTGAAGAATATAATGAGCTTATCGCTCGTATTCGTAGCACCCCAGATAGTGCAGAACGTGATGCATTGATGCATAAAGCAGAACGTATGATTTTTGATGAATCCTTAGTTATGCCATTATACTTTACGACACAACCATATGTATCTAATGGAACCATTCAAAACTATTTCTGGACCGTACTTGGTCAAGTAGACTTTAAAAAAGCATATAAATAAGATACACTAAAGACGTACAATTTGTACGTCTTTTTTGTATTTTACGATTTATGTATGGTCGTTTATAGTTACTATTAGTACATGACCTTGTAAACAATGCTATATATGTGAGGAATTATGGAGTGGAAGTATCCAAGGTGTTTAAAAAAAGGTATGACTATTGGGTGTATAGCACCTGCAAGTAGTAGTGATGAGTCTTTAGACGCGATACAACAAATATGCGAGGAATATGGTTATCAGATTATATTTGGTGAATCTTGTTATCGCACTGGCTTGTATGGGGGCAGTCCTGAGGAGCAGGCACAAGAGTTTGAATGGATGATGACTGTTGCCCCATGTGATGCGGTATTAGCGTTACGTGGCGGGTATGGTACGATGCGCTATATTGATCGTCTTGACTACACCGCTATACGTGAATATGGAAAGCCATTTATTGGCTATAGTGATTGTACAGCGTTACACATGGCTATCAATCGCTATAGTCGCCTCGTAACCTACCACGGTCCGATGGGGGTAGATTTTACTAGAGCTCGTAACGAAGACATACATCATTTATTTGAAACCTTAGAAGGGCGACTTCGCGTCATCGAACCTTTACCAGAGCCTCCGCGAGGCGCAATTGGTACAGAACTAGGGGACGGCATATTGCGCGGTGGCAATATGACTATGCTTTCCATGTTGTGTGGTACACCTTATTTCTTAGAGGATGATAGCCTAGAGGATACGATTTTATTTATAGAGGATATTGGTGAGGCACCATATAAACTAGATCGTATGTTACAACAATGGAGATTATCTGGCTTGTTAAGTCGGATAAAGGGGATGATGATAGGCACCTTTACCGATTGCGAAGGGGATGAGGACGAATCTGATTACGACATAGGTTATGAAGCTCTTCGATATATGGAAGAAAATAGAGCGGTACATCTATCCGATCCCTTTGTATGCTATGTGCCAACGGGACATGGTACACCGCATCAGACCTTGCCATTAGGTGGGCACGTTCATTTTCGATATATTTCTAATACAATCGTATTATCGCCTTATACAGAACAACGTACATTATAAGGCGGCATGAGGATGGATTTATGAATTTAAAGAACCGAGAAATTCAAGCGTGTACCATAATTGATGGTATACAAGATGAGTTGAAATCGATTTCGTTATTTTTACATAACAACCCTGAATTAGGTCAACAGGAGGTGCGTGCTGTACAAACAATTAGCCGTTATATGGAGCAACATGGCTTTGATACGACCGTAGGGCTAACGACATGCCCTGAATTGCGTACCGCTATACGAAGTGATATAGGATTAGATCGTTTGCATAAAATGGCTTTTTTAGGTGAATATGATGCACTGCCTGAATTAGGTCATGGGTGTGGGCATAACTTAATCGCCATCATGAGCATGGGTGCCGCTATAGCGTTTAGTCAAACCGCTCGCGATACATGGGGAACAACATTTTTTGGATGCCCAGCCGAGGAGACCATTGGTGGCAAGGTGTTTATGGCTAATGAAGGGCTTTTTAATGACTATGATGGGGCTCTCATCATTCATCCAGGCGGAGAGAATGAGGTGGGCGGTACCTCGCTGGCTACCCATCCTCTAGAGGTAACCTTTCATGGACGGTCATGCCATATTGCATCTTTGACTGACTCTGGAATTAATGCGTTAGATTGTGCTGTTGATTTATATCAATCTATTAAAATGATGAAACAAGATATCTTTCCCAAAGGGGCTATCGTAGGTGCCATATTTACTCAGGCTGGTACTGCACCCAATGTGGTAACCGATAAGGCTACATTACGAATGACAGTGCGTGGTGCTACTGTATCTGATTTAGAAGATATTATTTTGCCAGCTATTAAAGAAGAGGCTAATCGCATTGCTACAAGCTATGGTGCTACCGTGGATATGCATCATTATGAACCTTTATTTAAGGATATGAGGCAAGATGAACGTTTATTATCCTTGTTTGACGAGGTGATGACTGAGTTTGGTGAAAGCCCACGAAAATTACCACCAGATGAGGCAGATGGCAGTACTGATGTAGGAAATGTATCCTATGAAGTGCCTACGGCGCAGCCTACTTTGAATATAGGGAATCAGTTAGAAGCACATACCCCTGAGTTTGCTTGTGCTGCAGGGTCTCCTTATGGATTGGACCAAGCTATTAAAGGTGCTAAGATTATGGCCGTTGTTGCCTTGCGTTATGCGGAATCATTAGAAGTGTAAATTTTGACATATCTAGTGTAATCAAGGTACAATAAATATATTAATTAGTGTGAACTAAGCCGTCTTATTTAGACGGCTTTTATTCCGATGGAGATAGATAATGAGTGTATTAACAGTATCCCATGTGACTCATGGCTTTGGGGCACGACAAATATTAGATGATGCATCGTTTCGACTGTTAAAGGGGGAACATGTAGGTTTAATAGGTGCTAATGGAGAAGGTAAATCTACCTTCTTAAACATCATTACCGGCAAACTACCACCAGATGAAGGCAAAATAGAGTGGTCTAATCAAGTAACAGTAGGTTACTTAGACCAGCATGCAGTACTCGAAAAGGGCATGACAATTCGCGATGTATTACAACGTGCCTTTGATGATTTGTATGTTATGGAGTCAAAGATCAATGATGCATACAATAAAATGGGTGATGTATCAGAAGATGAAATGAACCGTCTCTTAGAACAAGTCGGTGAATGGCAAGAAATCTTAGAACAACGTGGGTTCTACGAGATTGATGCGGTCATTGAACGAACTGCACAAGGTTTAGGTCTTATGGATATTGGTTTGGAGCGTGATGTATCTGAGCTAAGTGGTGGTCAACGTACGAAGGTTTTGTTGACGAAACTATTATTAGAAAAGCCGACCATATTGCTATTAGACGAACCAACAAACTATTTAGATGTAGAACATATTTATTGGTTGCAAAACTATTTGCAAAATTACGAGAATGCATTCATTCTAATCTCTCATGATATGGAATTTTTAAACTCCGTAGTCAATGTCATCTATCACATTGAGCAAGCTGTCCTTACTCGATATACGGGGGATTATCATCAGTTCCAAGCTGCTTATGAAGTTCAAAAGGCACAAGCGCGTAAGGCTTACGAACGACAACAACAAGAAATTGAGCGTATGGAGGATTTCATTCAACGCAATAAGGCACGTGTGGCTACGCGCGGTATGGCAAATTCCCGTGCTAAACGGTTAGAAAAAATGGAAATCCTTGAAAAACCGAAGGAATATATCAAACCATCCTTTGGCTTTAAAGAAGGTCGTACACCTAGTCGTTTTATTGTTGAAGCCTTTGGCCTTGAGATTGGTTATGACGAACCGCTCACAAGACCTGTAGATTTTCAAATTGAACGAAACAAAAAAATCGCTATCCGCGGTGTCAATGGTTTAGGTAAGACCACATTATTAAAGACCATTTTAGGACTGTTAAAACCTGTCAGCGGTGAATTGGTGAAGGGTGATTTCCTCGAAGTAGGTTATTTTGCTCAAGAGGATGCACCATCTAATTCAGAAACTGCGTTAGACTATATTTGGAATGAATATCCGGCTATGACGAATGCCGAAGTTCGTGCAGCACTAGCGCGATGCGGATTGACGAACGAACACATTACATCTCAAATGCGTGTCCTATCCGGTGGAGAAAATGCAAAGGTGCGACTCTGCAAATTGATGCAGAAGAAATATAATGTTCTTGTTCTTGATGAACCGACAAATCATTTGGATATCTATGCTAAGGACGAATTGGCACGGGCATTGCGTGAATTTAAGGGAACCATTGTTCTCGTTAGTCATGAACCGGAATTCTATGAAGGTTGGGTTACCGATATTTGGAATATAGAGGATTGGACAACGAAAATCGTTTAGGAGGGCCTATGAATCAACTTGCAAAAGAAGGTATAGAACAGTTTTTACGTGCTCTATCCGTTGATACAAAGGCGCCGGAGTTAGAAAAAACGCCGACCCGTGTAACAGAATTGTATGAAGAACTGTTTTCTGGTGTCGGGAAGGAAACAAAGAAACTATGGGGTGAACTGTTTTCTACGGACTACAATGGTTTGGTAGCAGTTACAGACATTCCATTTTATTCAATGTGTGAACATCATTTATTGCCATTTTTTGGTACTGTAGATGTTATATATCAACCACATAGTGGTTGTGTAGCTGGCTTAAGTAAGTTTAATGATGTAATTACGGTGTTAAGTAGAAAGCCACAATTACAAGAACGCTTAACTCGAGAAATCGCTGACGCTATAGAACGTGATTTATCAGCAGAAGGTGTTTTTGTACGTCTTAAAGCAACACAATTATGTATGTTGATGAAGGGGACTTTGCAACAAGGCTCGCAAGTTGTTACTATAGAAAGTAGAGGCCTATTAAGGGAGGCTGGCTCTTTGCGAGATGAAGCATTGGCTATGTTAGGAGGCACAAATGTATAAACGTAGACAATATACTTGGAGTGATGGAAAATCATTACGCTTATTTGACCATACATTAATTATGGGAATCTTAAATGGCACACCAGATTCTTTTTCTGATGGTGGATTGCATAATACACCAGAAACAGCAGTTACATGGACTAAACAAATGATTCAAGATGGGGCTGATGTCATTGATCTAGGTGTTGAATCTACACGCCCTGGATGTACTCCATTGAGTGCGGATGAAGAAATTGAACGTCTTAGCATACTACTGGATCCTGTATTAGAAGCATCTTCTGTTCCTGTTTCCATTGATACATACCATGCAAAAACGGCAGATTATGCATTCTCTAAAGGGGCGCATATTCTAAATGATATATGGGGATTGCATTATGATCCTGATATGGCAGCTGTAGCAGCAAAATATCGTGTACCAGTTATCATTATGCATAATAGCAATGATACAAATTATGATGACATCATTGAAGATATGAAAGCTTATTTTTTCTCGGCTGTTGATAAAGCGTTAAAAGAAGGTGTACAACCACAAAATATTTGGCTCGACCCAGGTATTGGATTTTTTGGTAAAACCGAGGAACAAAATATTGAGGTATTACAACGTTTAGGCGAAATTACAGCTTATGAATATCCGGTGTTATTGGCACCTAGTCGAAAAGGCTTTATAGGTTCAATGCTCGGTGGTTTACCTCCAGAAGAACGCGATGAAGGGACTGTTGCTGCTTGTATTACAGGAGTATTTCAAGGAATTGATATGGTTCGCGTGCATAATGTATTGATGCATAAACGAGCTCTAGCTGTAGCAGACGGATTGTTGCGGGGCGAATAAGGAGTTTACTATGGATAAAATCATATTAAAGAATATGGCTTTTTATGGGTATCATGGTAATTTAGATTCTGAAAAATCACAAGGTCAACGATTCTACGTAGATGTTGAAATCAAGACTGATTTAACAAAACCAGGTCAAACAGATGTGTTAGAGGATTCTATCAACTATGTTGAGGTTTACAACATGGTAGCTTCCATTATGACTGGTGAAAGTTGTAATCTCTTAGAACATATAGGAGCATTGATTGCCGATACATTGTATCAACACTTTCAAGGTATTATCGGCCTTAGTGTGGCCGTACGAAAACCGTCTGTGCCGATAGCTGGTGTATTAGATTATGTAGAGGTTGTAACGACTCGAGGTCAAATTTAATGTATACATACTATATTAGTGTAGGTTCTAATATAGGAAATCGCCGTCAGTTTATTGATGACGCATATCATGCACTTTCTATACATCCAGAGGTGCATAGCATTACCAGTTCAACTATTATTGAAACAGAGCCATGGGGCTATACAGAACAAGATGTGTTTTTAAACGCTGTTTGGCGTGTATCTAGCTCATTAGAACCTCACGATTTACTCGATGTCTTACAGTCATTAGAATGTGAGGCTCAACGTAAGAGGGATATTCATTGGGGACCAAGAACACTTGATTTGGATATTGTATATGCCCTATCGGATGATGGTGCGTGTATGTATATCGCTGATGCTCGATTAGTGATTCCTCATCCCTATTTTTGGGATAGACTATTTGTTTTGGAGCCCTTGCTGGAGCTAGATAAAGAGTTTACATATAATGGGGAATCCATAGATGATAGGATTCGAACATTAAAGATATAATATGAGATGTGTATTCATAAGGGGTTAAAATGAATGCAAAACGACTGGGCTTTATCATTGTTGCCATTCTTTTAATGGGGTTGTCCTATTGGGCAATGTCAATGGTTAATGATGATGTAAAGTCTGTGAAAGTTGATCCAGAACAGCATACATTAATGGTTACATCAAATGATGCTATTATATCGAAGCGACTGTTGGCGATGAAGCAAATCGGTGATAATGTATATTTTTTAGGCTATGAAGGTTATGGTATTTATAATGTAAGGGATAATACCATTCGCCTTAATGCAGTTCAATTTAAGGGAACACATATTGATCCAGGGCAACTAAAAAACTATCAAAAGGGCGTGCGCCATGTTGAGAATATAAGTAGTTTTCGGGATTTTACAGCTGAAGAACAGCATAACTTTACCGATATGTTAAATGCTACGGATAAGGGGGCTCATTATATAGAGCCTTATTATCAATCAGGTTATGAATCATCTCTCATCGATTTGGATACATCGTTTTTTATCACGAATAATGTAAAGTCGCTTAAACAAAGAGATGCTAAAATATATATATTGGATGGTTCAGGATTTATCATTATTGATCAATCGAAACAAGAAATTCAGGGATATTTTAATACTCGTATTCTGGGAGAAGGAACGAAAGGAATTCCAGATAGCTTGAAAGGTTATTATGGATCTCGATTTATACGAATCTATGCATTAAATAAAATAGATTCAGATGATTTGACTATTTTATGGAATATGCGTAAACAATATGTAGAGAAAAATAAAATTGATGTACAAGGCGAGAATTTATTTCCTTTAGAATTATCTGACGTACATCAGTAGGAGGTACATATGCTTTGGTCTATTATCGTAGGTGGTTTTATTGGTTTCGTAGCTGGACGTATTACTAAGAAAGCGAAAAGCATGGGAATTATTCTTCGTGTTGTAGCAGGTTTAGTTGGGGCCTCTGTGGGTCAAGCTTTACTTGGTACCTGGGGACCTAGTCTTGCGGGTATGGCCTTAATTCCATCCATTGTAGGTGCAGTTATCGTTATTGCTGTAGTGAGTTTCTTTTTTGGAAGGGACTAACAATATATTAAAAAAAGGACTATTATAGTAAGTGGCTATAATAGTCCTTTCAATTATTTATAAAACAATGGTATTGAGGAGGCCCTTATGAAATTACGTAAAGTAGGTATTATCGGAACTGGACATGTAGGCTCGCATGTAGCCTTTTCTTTAGCTTTGCAAGGCGAAGTTGATGAGTTATATATGATGGATATTGATGAAAAGAAGGCTAAAGCACAGGCTATGGATGTTAATGATGCGGTTAGTTATATTCCTCATCGTGTAACGGCTACATCTGGTCCGATTGAAGAATGTGGTGATTGTGACATTCTTGTTTTTAGTGCAGGTCCACTACCTAATTTATATCAAGATCGCCTAGAAAGCCTTGGTGATACAATCGCAGTACTAAAGGATGTTATTCCTCGAATTAAAGCATCTGGATTTAAGGGCTTTATTATTTCTATATCTAATCCAGCAGATGTAGTGGCTACGTATTTATGTAAACATTTAGATTGGAATCCAAAGCGCATTATTTCGTCAGGTACAGCGCTAGATTCTGCAAGATTGCAAAAAGAGTTAGCTCATATATTCGATATTAGCAATCGAACTATTACTGCTTATTGCATGGGTGAGCATGGCGCAAGTGCTATGGTGCCATGGTCCCATGTGTATGTACAAGGCAAGCCGTTAGTAGAATTGCAAAAAGAATTGCCTCATAGATTTCCAGAACTAGATCATAAACAAGTTTTAGATGATGTTAAAATTGGTGGATATCATGTGTTGGCAGGCAAAGGCTCTACGGAATTTGGTATAGCAAGTGCCACCACAGAGTTAATTCGCTCTGTATTCCATGATGAGAAAAAAGTATTGCCATGTTCTTGTTATTTAGATGGGCAATACGGGGAAACAGGCGTTTTTGCATCCACACCTGCTGTCATTGGCAAGGATGGCATAGAAGATGTTCTTGAATTACAAATGACAGAGGATGAATTGGCTTTATTTAAGAAATCCTGTGCGGTTATTAGAGAATATGCAAAAAAAGCAGAAACTATGTAATGTACCTTAAATATATTTTAAAATAAATCTACTTTTATACAATTTTCTACCTATAATTTCCTAGGGGTTCTGTGGTATAATTTGTTATTATGTATATAGTTAATACTATTTTTGGGGGCGCTACATGAAACAATCTGAACATCGTGAAAAACCGATAAAGCGTAGACGGGTGCAACGAAATCGACGCGCTGAAGATCGTAAGATTGTCATTATGTGGGTGAAACGCATTGCAGTTGCAGTAATGGTTATGCTTTTACTTGGACAAGCATATCGCTTAGTAGCTATATATCAAGAAAAACAACATATTGAACAACAATTGCAAGAATTGCAACAAAGAAATGATGAATTAGAACAAGAAAAAGCAAAGCTACAAGATCCTAAGAATATTGAAAATGTAGCACGTGAGCAATTAGGCCTCGTTAAACCAGGTGAAGTGCCATATGTAAAATGATCTTGTCATCATTGGTGTAGTTTTAGTTTATATTTTGAGGTTTTATTAGGAGGTTGCATGGCAATCGAAGTTGGTAGCGTTTTAAACGGTACAGTTTCCGGTATTACAAAGTTTGGTGCTTTTATCGATTTAGGTGATAAACAAACAGGTTTAGTTCATATTTCAGAAGTAGCTCATGGCTATGTAGAGGATATTAACGATGTACTAAAAGTACAAGATGCAGTGAAGGTAAAGGTCTTATCTGTAGATGGTAGTAAAATTGGTCTTTCCATTCGTCAAACTCAAGAAAAACCACAAGTAGAGGAACGCCGTCCAGAGCGCCGTGCACAAAGTCGACAAAGTGCAGAGTCTTTTGAGGCAAAGATGAAATCATTCTTGCGTGATAGCAACGAGCGATTACATGATTTAAAACGCAATACAGAAGGTAAACGTGGTGGCCGTGGCGGTCGTCGCGATTAAAATAAAGAGATGGTTTCGGCCATCTCTTTGTGCATATACTTTAAAATTGCAATTATAGTGGGTAATTCATAGAGGGATAATAAGGAGGGGCGACTATGAAAGCTGCTATTATCGATGTAGGTTCTAATTCTATTCGATTATTACTAGGAACTTATACAGATGGTCAATGGCATAACGAACCAAAGCGGTTATGGACAACGCGATTAGGCAAACGAAATGAAGATGGATCGTTAACGACAGAATCGATGGATGCATCTTATAAAGCGTTTTCTGAAATAGCCACTCTAGCGAAAGATTATGGCGTAGACCATTGTCTTGCATTTGCAACGAGTGCCGTTCGAGAAGCATCAAATGGCATTGCGTTTATGGAGCAAGCCATGACATATTGCTCCATGACGTATCGTATCTTAAGTGGTGATGAAGAAGCAGTTTATGGATTTAAAGGCGCTTTACAAGATCGTTTAGCTGACGGATTACATTATGCAACCATTGATATTGGCGGTGGTAGTACTGAGTTGGCGCTCGGTTCTAAAGATAGCATCTATTGGAGTCGCTCCTATCCGATTGGTGCGGTACGCCTTAGACCTCTTTCGGATGAAGGCCCTCAACGAGTATGGGAAGAAACACGGTTTTTATGGGACCCCATGATGATAGAAGGTACGTTCGGTGATTTCATTGGTATCGGAGGTACTATTACAACCTTAGCGGCTATTGATTTAAAAATGACAGAATATGATGGCCATAAAATTCAAGGTCATAAGCTTTCTAGAGAATGTATAGAAGGCATTATCTTACAACTGCGCTATATGAGCCGTGATGAGCGTTTACATGTACCAGGACTACAGCCTGGGCGTGCAGATATTATTGTAAGTGGTGCAGAAATACTAACATCATTTATGGATGCTTATGAGGTGCCTCATATTTTTGTAAGTGAACAAGATGGTATGGAAGCATTACAACAAGAATTGATTACAAGTTATGATGAGACAGCACAGTAAATCGAATCCTAAACAAATCAAACAACTCCATAGAATGGTTAACAAGACATTAAAAGATTACAATTTATTTCCCTGTGAGGCACGAATATTAGTTGCTTGTTCAGGGGGCCCAGATTCTATGGTCTTATTAAATGTTTTGCAATATGTAAAGGTACATAGAAAAGCACGGTGGACTATTGGCGTTACTACTATGGATCATTCTATTCGCAGAGAAAGCCTAAGTGAATTGCAAATGGTTGCATCCTATTGTAATAAGAACAATTTGCCATTTTGGGGTGTTAAAAAGGATATTCCCACTATAGCCGGGGAGCGAAAGGAGTCGTTAGAGACTGTTGGCCGATACGAGCGCTATAAGTGGTTCAATGAATTAGCTGAGCGTGAACATTATGATTATATTGTCACTGCTCATCATAAGGATGATCAAGGGGAAACCATTTTAGCACACATATTGCGCGGGTCTGGTATCAAAGGTATTACCGGCATGTCTGTGATAAGTCATGATTACACTGTTCCTATAGTTAGACCTCTATTGGCGGTTACAAAAGATGAAATACTAGAATATGCTCGTTTACAGGATATTGAATATTGCGTGGATGCATCTAATGAAGATGTGAAATATAATAGAAACCGCATTCGTCATGACGTAATTCCTACGCTACAAACCATTAATCCCAATGTAGTAGATGCCTTATGTAGATTGGGTGATATTGCTCAAGTTGATGAGGCGTATCTTAATGGTGAAAGCCAGCGCTTGTTTATACAATTAGTACAATCTGTAGATAATGGATTTCAGGTATCCAGGCGTCGTATGCGGGCACTACCGCTCGCTATGCAGCGACGATTGTGGCAATTGATGATACCCAGTGTTTCATTATCCCTAGCGCATCAAGAACAATTGGCCCATATCATACGTACGGGGGAAGCTAAAACTTTCACCATACAAAAAGTTACAATTAACGCGCAATGTGATACAATACTTGTATATTGCAAACATTAGATATAGATCCGGGAGGTCTTATATATGCATCAAGATGTAAAAGAAATTTTATATTCTCAAGAACAATTAGCAACTCGCATTCGTGAGTTAGGTGCTGAGATTAGCAAAGATTATGCTAATGAATCTGTTGTATTAGTCGGCGTTTTGAAAGGCGCTATAGTTTTCTATACCGATTTAGCTCGCACCATCGATGATTCAGTAGATGTATCATTCGATTTTATTTCTTGCTCTAGTTACGGTGATGGTACAACAAGTACTGGTGTGGTCCGTATTTTAAAAGATTTAGATCGTTCCGTAGAAGATAAAAATGTACTCGTTGTAGAAGATATCGTAGATACGGGCACAACCCTTCACTATTTATTGGATAATTTGAAGGCTCGCGGCGCTAAGAGTGTTCGACTTGTTGCCCTTCTTAATAAACCGGAACGCCGTAAAATGGATGTAGATGTCGATTATGTAGGCTTTACAGTTCCAGATTATTTTGTTGTTGGTTATGGCCTTGATTATGCTGAACAATATCGTCAATTACCATATATTGGTATTTTGAAAGAATCTGTTTACCAATAATGAGGTAATATATTTATAACTAAATAATGGCGAGTATTTGTTCGCCTTATATGGTATAATATAATAATGCATATCATTATGCATTATTAGGTTATACATTACATGTGAAAGGAGTAATTTTTTGAGTCAATTTAGTAAAAAACTCGTCCTTTACTTACTTATCATTGCAATTGCCGTTTTCGCTATAGATTCTCTTGCAGGGCAGAATACTAATAAGGCCGAAATGAGTTATACCGGTTTTGTTCAACAGGTACAACAAAAAAAGGTTGAATCTGTAACGATTACAAATGACCATGGAATCAAAGGGAAATTAAAAAATGGTACAGATTTTGTGTCCTATGCTCCATCTGATGATACGTTGATTAAAACGTTGACAGATAATGGTGTTGAGATTACTGCTGCACCACCTGAACAACCTTCTTGGTGGGTTAGTTTATTAGGCTCTGCGATTCCTATTATTATCCTTGTGGTTGTGTTCTTCTTTATTATGCAACAAACCCAAGGTGGTGGCGGTCGCGTAATGAACTTTGGCAAAAGTCGTGCTAAGATGATGGGCGATGGTAATGTAAAGGTTAAATTTAGCGATGTAGCTGGTGCCGAAGAGGCAAAACAAGAATTGACAGAGGTTGTTGAATTCTTGAAGGACCCAGGTAAATTTACAAGTATTGGTGCAACCATTCCGAAAGGTGTCTTGTTAGCAGGACCTCCAGGCACAGGTAAGACCTTATTAGCTAAGGCTGTAGCCGGTGAAGCCGGTGTTCCATTCTTTACCATTTCCGGTTCCGATTTCGTAGAAATGTTTGTCGGTGTCGGTGCATCTCGCGTGCGTGATTTATTTGGTCAAGCAAAGAAAAATGCGCCTTGTATCATTTTTATCGATGAAATTGATGCGGTAGGTCGTCAACGTGGTGCTGGTCTTGGTGGCGGTCACGATGAACGTGAACAAACGCTAAACCAATTACTTGTTGAAATGGATGGCTTTGGTGCCAATGAAGGCATCATTACCCTTGCAGCAACTAACCGACCAGATATTTTGGACCCTGCATTATTGCGTCCTGGCCGCTTTGATAGACAAGTTGTTGTTGGACGTCCAGATCTTCATGGTCGTGAAGCAATCCTTAAGGTTCATGCACGTAATAAACCATTAGCAGATGATGTAGACTTAAAAACGATTGCGAAAAAGACACCTGGTTTTACTGGTGCTGATTTGAGCAATTTGTTAAACGAAGCTGCATTGTTAGCTGCGCGCTTAAATAAAAAGGTTATCACCATGGCTGAATTGGAAGAAGCCAGTGAAAAGGTTAGCATGGGTCCTGAACGCCGCAGTCACATTGTGAGCGAAAAGGATCGCAAATTGACTGCTTATCATGAATCTGGTCATGCCATCGTGGCTCATTTATTGCCACATGCAAACCCTGTTCATAAAGTAACGATTATTCCACGCGGTTATGCTGGTGGTTATACAATGATGTTACCTAAAGAGGAACATGATTATAAGACTAAAGCACAACTATTGGCGGACATACGCGTAGCACTTGGTGGTCGTATTGCAGAGGCTCTTGTACTTGGCGATATCAGTACGGGCGCATCTGGTGATTTACAAAGTGTAACGAATACGGCACGTTCTATGGTTACTCGTTGGGGGATGAGCGATACGTTGGGACCAATTGTATTTGGTGAACAACAAGAGCAAGTATTCCTCGGCAAAAATATTGGTCATGAACGCAACTATAGTGAAGAAGTTGCAAGTAAAATCGATGTTGAAATTCATCATATTGTAGATGAAGCATATCGCGATGTAGAACAACTCTTAACAGATAACATGGATTTCTTACACAATATGGCAAAGGCTTTATTAGAAGAAGAAACTATTGATGCTAAGGCTGTTGAAAATCTTCATAAATATGGTACTACTAAGGCTCCTGATGAAACAAAAGCGCCTACAGCAAGTCATATGGATGCGATGGTTTCCATGCCTAATGCTACTGAAGAAACTAAGACAAGCTCTACAGAATCTGATGTACAATCTTAATACATAACTAAGGGGCTGTAACAAAACAGCCCCTTAAATTTAAAAAGCTATTAGTTGGTTATATGAAATCAACTAGTAGCTTTTGGTATTTCTAAGCAAAAAGGGCCCCGAAGGCCACTTTTAGTATGTAATAAATGGGCTCTTAAAAAATAGAATAGGCGTGTACTAATTTAGGAAAGGTATGTATGGTGCTTCTAAAAAATAGAACAGGCCTGTTCTATTTTAAAATAGGTATGTATATGTAAGGCAATATAAAAGGGGCTGTAAGAAAACAGCCCCTTGTTGTATATATAGTTGTTTTCCTTGCTATTGTCCATCACAGGCATGTCTCGTAGCCATCAATTTTTGAGTGCGTTGATTCTTTCGTTTTTGAAGGTATCGTTGGGCTAGTACATTTGGCACAGCCACACCGACTGCGATACCCACAATAGATAGAATGCCAGTCGTCCCGTTTTGTGCCATGTACAATAGACCTGATTCGTTTAGTGAGTTTATGTGTAATATATCAAATAGAAAACGATAGAGCAAAATGCCGGGCATCAGTGCGATAGCTGATGGTACGACTAGTACCGGACCAGATGTTCGTAGCCATGTGGAGAGTTTGACAAAGATGACGCTCATTAGGGCTGCACCAATGAATGTAGCGCCAGGTAAGGCAAATCCGTATTCTAAAAGCATTAAGTTACGAATTACTACGCAAACGACACCGCCTAGCCCGATATAGGGTAATAGGCGAGCTGGTGAATTAAATAGTACAGCGAATGAGGCGGCGGAAACAAAGGAACCAATAATCTGTGCTATAGAAAAAATATGAGGTTTAATATCCACAAAGTTAAATGCCGGCAATGGACTGAAGTAAAGTGCCATCGCCATACCGAGTGTCATGCTGCCCACGATAAGTAATGTTCGGATGGCTCGTGTTATACCGGATAAAATGTGGTTATTAATTGTATCGATGACAGAGTTGATAAGTGGTACACCTGGAATCATAAAGAGGGTACAACAGACGAGGACATATACAAGTGATCCTAACTCGATGAAGGTATAGAAACCATAGGCAATAAACATGGCCGTAAAGGCGCAGATAGCGTTGCCTAAATATTCATTAAATCCAAGGCGCTGAGATACGACCCTCATAAAATAGCCACATAATGAACAGATGAATGTTACTACTAATGCAATAATATCCGCACTGTATAAGTAAGCTAAACCGGCAGATCCTAATGCGCAAGCAATACCTTTTAACCAGACTGGATAGACGGGAATCGTTTGTTGTAGTTTCTCAACTAAACGTTCATAGGTAGTTAAAGAATAATGGCGTTCAAAAGCTCGCCAGGTGAGTTTTGATATGGCATTAATCATGGCCATATTCGGTATGTGGATTGGCGTTTTTCGGAAAACTGTTATAGAGCGTTCTTCATGAAAAATATTAATCATAATCGTTGTATAACTAATGTGAATATTTAAATAATTGTGTGGAATCCCCATAAATGTAGCAGCCTGTTGGATTTCCGATACTATTCGTACCGTGTCAGCACCGCATTCCATTAGTAATTTAGCAATATTTAATAATACATCCAATTTTCTATGAATATGGATAAAGGGGGTCTCCAGGACCTCATTTTTTTCTTCTAATGTAAATCGTTTCATTAATACTCCTTAATATTATCATCCTTAACTCATTATACTATTAATGGTCTGTAATATCATTCATTAATCTATTTGTCTACCTAATGGGGTATAAAAATCTAGATTTTTTGCATTTTTTTGAATGATTATTTATTAAATTGATAAATAACACTTGCTTTTTCAAGGGCCCACTTGTACAATCGAATTGTAAACCGACAAGAGAAAGGGGCCTTATCATGCGTGATGAAGTACTAGAATTCTTAAGACAGAATCAAGGTGACTTTGTTTCAGGTCAAGATATGTCTGAAGCATGTCATGTATCACGAACTGCCATTTGGAAGCATATAAAAGCACTAAGACAAAAGGGCTATAAAATTGAGTCCTATACAAAGCGTGGTTATCGTTTGTTGGAGGAACCGGATTTGTTAAGCCCATTAGCAATGAAACAAATATTGAATACCGATATTTTTGGTAAACGATATGTATATATGGATACAACTGAATCAACGAATTTAGAAGCTCGTAGATTGGCGCAACAAGGCGCTGAGGAAGGTACCGTAGTCGTTACAGAGGAACAGGCTGCTGGACGTGGCCGCTTGTCTCGTGGTTGGTATTCTCCCTTTGGAAAAGGCTTGTGGTTTAGTCTTATTCTCCGACCTGATTTTCCCCCTGCGGAGGCTCCTAAATGTACGTTGATGGCTGCTGTGGCGCTTACCAAGGCGTTTCACAAAATGGGGCTTGCTGATGCAGGTATTAAATGGCCGAATGATATTTTGGTAAATGGTCGTAAGCTTGTTGGTATATTGACGGAAATGTCTGGATCGATGGAGGAAATTTCCTATATCGTTATGGGCATAGGGGTCAATGTTAAGACGAAACAAGAAGAGCTACCGGAAGAAATAAAACAAATCGCCACTTCTCTCTTAATGGAAGGCGTTGATATTGAACGGACAGAAGCTTTCAAAATCATCTTAGAAGAATTAGAACACCAATATTACGATGTGCTAGATAGTGGATTTGAGGATACCCTAAATGAATGGCGTAAGTTGAGCGTTACTTTGAATCAAGAAATTGAGGTTAGAGCACCGGGGAATACCTATGAAGGTGTGGCAACTGATATCGATGACGATGGAAATTTATTGGTAAAAACGACTAATGGAGAAGTTAAACGAATTGTTGCAGGCGATGTTTCTATACGCCCGCGAAAATAGGAGGAATGCATGTTATTAGTAATTGATGTGGGAAACACGAATATTGTTCTCGGTGTTTACGATAAGAAAAATTTAGTAGGACACTGGAGAATTTCTACAGATCGTGTGCGTACCACGGACGAATATGGCATGTTGATGATGAATTTGTTTTTTCATGATCGCAAGGTTAACGCAAAGGATATCAAGGCTATCATTATTTCCTCTGTAGTACCGCCATTGATGCCAACATTAGAACGTGTATGCTTGCGTTACTTTAATGTAAATCCTATCATTGTAGGTCCTGGCACAAAAACGGGTATCGCTATTAAATATGATAATCCTCGTGAGGTAGGTGCTGACCGCATCGTCAATGCCGTAGCGGCCAATGCTGTATATAAGGGGCCATTGATTATCATTGATTTTGGCACCGCTACAACTTATTGTGCAGTCCTTGGAAATGGTGATTATATTGGTGGCGTTATTACGCCAGGCGTAACGATTTCAGCAGAGGCTCTGTTCCAACGCGCTGCAAAATTGCCTCGTATTGAGGTAAAGGACCCAGGTCAGGTTATTAATCGTAATACGGTATCATCTATGCAATCCGGTATGTTCTATGGTTATGTAGGACAGGTAGAGGGCCTAGTGACACGTATGAAAGCTGAAATGGGTGGCGATGTAACTGTGGTGGCAACAGGTGGTTTGGCACAGCTCATCAGCAGTGCTACCGATTGTATCGACCATGTAGAGCCAATGCTTACATTGGAAGGTCTCCGTCTCATTTACGAACGAAATAAATAATGGTACTATAATAGAGTTGGTTGTAATTATAGTATGAATGTATAACAACAGGTACGGCTTAGGCTGTACCTGTTTTATTAGGTGAATTATAATGAAAGAAACATGGACCATTGGTAATGTACCTATCCAAGGTAAGGCTATTTTAGCTCCTATGGCAGGGGTTAGCGATATAGCATATCGACTGTTGGCCAAAGAACATGGTGCCTCTATGGTTTGTACCGAAATGGTCAGTGCTATGGGTATCAAATATAAAAATGAGCGCACGCATGAGTTATTGCGTATGGAAGCGGTCGAGCATCCTGTATCGATACAAATTTTTGGTTCTAATCCAGAAGCAATAGCATTGGGCGCGAAGGTGGTAGCAGATGCTGGTGCAGATATTGTAGATATCAACATGGGGTGCCCTGTTAAAAAGGTCGTCTCTAGCGGTGACGGTTCGGCGTTGATGAAAACACCTGACTTGGCGGCTCGCGTAGCAGAAGCCGCAGTAAAAGCTGTTGATGTGCCGGTGACGGTCAAAATGCGTATCGGTTGGGACGATGATCATATCAATGTGGTCGACTTTGCCAAACGTATCGAAAGTACTGGTGTTGCAGCTGTTGCTGTTCATGGGCGCACACGGGAACAGATGTATATGGGGCGAGCGGATTGGTCCTATATAAAAGCGGTTAAAGATTCCTTATCAATCCCCGTAATAGGGAATGGTGATGTATGGACTCCTGAAGATGCACTTCGTATGATGCAAGAAACAGGTTGTGATGCGGTTATGATTGGTCGTGGTGCACAAGGCAATCCATGGATTTTTGAGCGCACTAATCACTATTTAAGGACCGGTGAATTAAGACCAGAACCTACCTATTTAGAGCGACTAGATATGTTGCTCAAACATTTTGAACTACTCTGTCGGTATAAAGGGGCGGCTCTAGGGGTAAGAGAAATCCGAACACATGCGGGATGGTATATGAGGGGAATGCCTGAAGCAGCTTATTGGCGCAATCGTGTGAATACAATTCACACTGTTGAAAGCTTTAAAACAGAGCTTTCAACCTATAGAGATGTATTGGAAAACTGGGGCTCACATTGACAAATACAGGGGTTCTTAGTATAATTGATTAAAAATTAAAGATGAAAGATAAGGTGTCATCGTACTATGACACTTTTTCTATTATTTATATGTAGAAAGATTAGGAGATTCCATGGCAGACGTAAAAGAAACATTACTTACAGCCGAAGGCTTGAAAAAACTTGAGGATGAATTAGCATATTATAAATCTGTGCGCCGTATTGAGGTGTCACAACGTATTAAAACAGCTATTGAATACGGCGATATCAGCGAAAACTCTGAATATGATGATGCTAAAAATGAACAGGCTTTCATTGAAGGTTATATTTCTGAGTTAGAAAATAAAATTAATACAGCAAAAATCATTGATGAATCCATTAAGGGTGATGTA
Source organism: Veillonella sp. (assembly GCA_022737715.1). GTDB lineage: Bacteria > Bacillota > Negativicutes > Veillonellales > Veillonellaceae > Veillonella. Next base: position 7,588 of record JAIITD010000001.1, on the reverse strand, counting down.
GTATCCGTAGGTAGCAAGGTTACCGTATTAGATACAATGTACAATGATGAATTGGAATATGTTATTGTTGGTTCTTCCGAAGCAGATCCTTTCAACAATCGTATTTCCAACGAATCACCTGTAGGTAAAGCTATTTTGGGTAAACGTAAGGGCGATGAAGTAGAGGTATCCACACCGGATGGTCCTGTTACTTTCAAAGTGTTAGCAATTCAATAATTTTTCATTTTAACAAAAGAGGCGATAACATGAGTGAAGAAATTAAAAACTTACAAGAAGAATTAAATGATCAAATGCAAATTCGCCGCGACAAATTGGCTGAATACGAAGCTGATGGTATCTATCCATTTGGCCAACGATTTGTTGTTAAAGATCATGCAAAAGATATTAAAAATGACTTCTTGAACTACGAAGACCAACCTGTAGTCATCGCAGGTCGCTTGATGACGATGCGTTCCCATGGTAAAACTGCATTTGCTAATATTCGCGATTTATCTGGTGATATCCAAGTATATTTCCGTAAGGATGTATTGGGTGAAGATAATTACAAATATGTAAAAATGCTTGATATTGGTGATATTGTAGGTATCGAAGGCCATGTATTTAGGACTCACAGTGGTGAAGTTACGATTAAAGTCGACAAATTGACATTGTTGTCCAAAGCATTGCGTCCATTACCTGAAAAATGGCATGGTTTGAAGGATACTGAACTTCGCTACCGTCAACGTTATGTAGATTTAATCGTAAACCCAGAAGTACGCGATACATTTATTAAACGTTCTAAAATCGTTGCGAAGATTCGCGAATACATGATGAACGATGGTTTTATGGAAGTGGAAACACCTATGATGCATCCAATTCCAGGCGGCGCAGCTGCTCGTCCATTCATTACTCATCACAATGCGCTTGATATCGATATCTACATGCGTATTGCTCCTGAATTATATCTAAAACGCTTAATCGTTGGCGGTATGGAACGCGTATTCGAAATGAACCGTTGTTTCCGTAATGAAGGTATCGATAATCGTCATAATCCAGAATTCACAACTATCGAATCTTACCAAGCATATGGCGATGTAGAAGATGCAATTCGTTTAACAGAAAATCTTGTATCCTATTGTGCTCAAGAAGTACTAGGTACACAAGAAATTACATACCAAGGTACTGAAATCAACTTAACTCCACCTTGGAATCGTATCACAATGGCTGAAGGTGTTAAAAAATACACTGGCGAAGACTTTGATGCAGTAACTACTGTAGAAGAAGCGCGTGCTATTGCTGATCGTTTGAATGTAGAATACACAGAAAATGATGGTATTGGTAAAATCTTGAATGCTTGCTTCGAAGATTATGTAGAAGAAAACTTGATTCAACCAACTATCGTATATGGCCACCCAAAAGAAATTTCTCCACTTGCCAAAGCAAGTCGAGAAAATCCATTGGCTACAGAACGTTTTGAAGCATTCATCTATGGCCGTGAATTGGCAAATGGCTTCTCCGAGTTAAATGACCCAATTGACCAAAAATTACGTTTTTTGGATCAATTGAAAGAACGTGAAGCTGGTGATGATGAAGCGCATCGTATGGATGAAGACTTCGTCAATGCTCTTGAATACGGTTTGCCTCCAACAGCAGGTTTGGGCGTTGGTATCGACCGTCTTGTTATGTTCTTGACAGACTCTGCATCCATTCGCGATGTATTGTTGTTCCCATTAATGAAACCTGAAACATCTCAAGCACAAGAAGAGGTAACTGAATAAAAGTTAAATAAAAGGCTGTAACACAATGTGGTGAAACCATGTTCTCGTTACAGCCTTTTTTGTGTGTAAATAAGTAGATATACATGACTGCAGTTTACAGACTATCTTACGTATTAATAATGGTTATCAACATATGAAAAAGATTATACAACTATATTCTATAATTTAACGTAATATTCATCTTGCATAAAACTCATAGTTACGATAACTGTATGTATAATGCGTATAATTAAACGCTATAAATTAAATTGCATAAATGTTAGAATATACATAAAGATAAAGAATACACCTAACTAAATGAGATAGCTATCAATTACTAAAGGGGTATACATCTTATATTTATGTACATAAGTTCCATTAATTTTAATTACAACTCTTACTTTAGGAGGAACGTATTATGAAACACATGAAGGTTGCATTTTCTCATAAGGCACAATATTACTTTGGACCTTTAGACGGCCATGAAAGTGTAGATTTAAGTCAAACCGATTTTACTGATATAGGAGCAATCGTTATTAGTGAAAGTGATACAGCTATCTTAGATAATGAAACTGTAAAATCTTTTGGCATCCCTGTATTCTTAGTTGTTTTTGATAATTCTGTTGATATTGATCAATTCATGGGGAAAGTGGAACGTGTAATTGATGGTTCTAGTACAAACTTCGACTTATATAAACGTCAAATCGAAGCTGCTGCTGACAAATATGAAGAATCTATGTTGCCTCCATTCTTTAGAGCGTTGGCTGATTATGTAGAAGAAGGTAACTCTCAATTTGACTGTCCAGGTCACCAAGGTGGTCAATTCTATTGTAAACATCCAGCTGGTCGTGCATTCTATGATTTCTACGGTGAAAACGTATTCCGCTCTGACCTTTGTAATGCGGACGTTGCGTTAGGCGACCTTTTAATCCATGAAGGTCCAGCATGTGCGGCTCAACAACATGCGGCGCAAGTATATAATGCAGATAAAACATATTTCGTATTAAATGGTACATCTTCATCTAATAAGGTTGTATTGAATGCTCTATTAACACCTGGCGATATCATTCTATATGATCGTAACAACCATAAATCCATTTGCCATGGTGCTCTTGTAATGGCTGGTGCAACTCCTGTATACCTTGAAACAGCACGTAATCCATTCGGTTCTATCGGCGGTATTTTGGAACACTGCTTCGACGAAAAATACATTCGTGAATTGATTGCTGAAAAAGATCCTGAAAAAGCAAAAGCAGAACGTCCTATCCGCTTAGCAGTTATCCAATTAGGTACATACGATGGTACTATCTATAATGCGCGTCAAGTTGTTGATAAGATTGGTCACCTATGTGATTACATCTTCTTCGACTCCGCATGGGTTGGTTACGAACAATTTATCCCTATGATGAAAGACTGCAGTCCATTGCTCTTGGAATTAGGCCCTAATGACCCAGGTGTATTGGTAACTCAATCTGTTCATAAACAACAAGCTGGTTTCTCTCAAACATCTCAAATCCACAAAAAAGATAAACATGTTAAAGGTCAAGATCGTTATGTAAACCATAAACGTCTTAACAATGCATTTATGATGCATGCGTCTACATCTCCATTCTATCCATTATTTGCAGCACTTGACGTAAATGCTAAGATGCATGAAGGCGAAGCTGGTAAAAAACTTTGGATTGACTGCGTAGAAACAGTTATCGATGCTCGTAAATCTGTATTGAAACATTGTAAATACCTTCGTCCATTAGTACCTCCTGTTGTACATGGTAAGAAATGGGAAGATGGGGATACTAAAGAAATGGCTCAAGATGTGGACTACTTCGCATTTGAACCAAATGCTAAATGGCACTCCTTCAAAGGTTATGGTAAAGGCCAATACTTTATCGATCCTTGCAAGTTCCAATTGATTACACCTGGTATCAATGTAGAAACTGGTGAATACGAAGACTTCGGTATTCATGCCAATATTCTTGCAAACTACTTACGTGAAAATGGTATTATTCCTGAAAAATGTGACTTGAATACTATTTTATTCTTGATGACACCAGCAGAATCCAAAACTAAGATGGACGATTTAGTGGCACAATTGATTCGCTTTGAAGAATTAATTGAAGCTGATGCACCTATGCAAGATGTCTTACCATCGATTTACTATGCTAATATCGACAAATATAAAGGCTATCATATCCGTCAATTATGCCAAGAAATGCATGATTTCTACAAGGATAGACAAGTTAGTACATTGCAAGAACGCTTATTCTTACATGACTACCTTCCAGAATATGTAATGAATCCTCAAGAAGCGAACTTTGAATTCCAACGTGGTAAAGGTGAACTCGTACCATTGGATGAAGCTGAAGGTCGCATTGCTCTTGAAGGCGCTCTTCCATATCCTCCTGGAGTATTGTGTGTACAACCTGGCGAACGCTGGTCCAAAACAGCTTGTGATTACTTCTTAGCATTGCAAGAAGGCATCAACAAGTTACCTGGCTTTGCTCCTGAAATCCAAGGCGTATACATTACACCACAACCAGATGGAACTAAAAAAGCTTATGGCTATGTATTGAAAAAAGAATTTGAAAAATAACACTATTGTGTGCCGTCAGAGTTTCTCTGACGGCGCCACAATCAATAAAAAGGTGGTAAAACTATGAGTACAGGCAAAAATAAAATGTCCGTATTGCAGCTGACAATTTTAACAGCTGTAAATATGATGGGCTCCGGTATTATCATGTTGCCAACAAAGTTGGCACAGGTAGGTGCTCTTTCAATCGTATCTTGGTTGATCACAGCTGTTGGCTCCATGTGTTTGGCATACGCATTTGCTAAATGTGGTATGTATGGACGCAAGGGTGGCGGCATGGGTGGTTATGCTGAATATTCCTTCGGTAAAGCGGGGAACTTTATGGCAAACTATACCTATGGTGTATCTCTTTTGATTGCGAATATTGCGATCGCTATTTCTGCTGTAGGTTATGCAGCGACATTTGCTGATGCAACATTAACACCATTAATGACTGGTATTTATACAATTTTCACATTATGGCTTGCAACAGTATTGAACTTTGGTGGTGCTAGTATTACAGGTCGTGTATCTAGCTTTACTGTATGGGGCGTTATTGCACCAGTACTTGTAATTAGTACTGTAGGTTGGGCATATTTCTCCGCAGATATGTATGTGGCAAACTGGAATGTAAACAACATGCCATTTGGTGAAGCTGCTACAAACTCCATCGCTATGACATTGTGGGCTTTCCTTGGTCTAGAATCCGCATGTGCCAACGCTGATGCTGTAGATAATCCAGAAAAGAATGTACCAAAAGCCGTTCTTGGTGGTACATTAGGCGCTGCTGCGATTTATATTGTTTCCACTAACATGATGTTTGGTATCGTACCAGCTAGCGAACTTGTTAATAGTAATGCACCATTTGGTTTAGCATTTGCATCCATGTTCAATGGTACAGTTGGTAAGATCGTTATGGGTCTTATGGTTATGTCTTGCTTCGGTTCCTTGCTTGGTTGGCAGTTCACGATTGCGAACGTATTTAAAGGCGCCGCTGACGAAGGTTACTTCCCTAAATTGTTCAGTAAAATTACATCTAAAGATGCTCCAGTAGTTGGTATGGTAACAATTACTATCTTGCAATCTCTAATGAGTTTGATGACAATCAGTCCTTCCTTAAGCGAACAATTCGAAACATTGGTTAACTTGGCCGTTGTAACGAATATTATTCCTTATCTATTATCCATGGGTGCCGTTATCGTATTGATGAAAGCTGCAAAACGTGCTGGTAGTGAACTTAAAGGTACGACATTTATCGCCTTTATCGGTTCCTTATATAGCTTATATGCATTGTATGCGTCCGGTTTTGAAGCTATGACATACGGTTCTATTGTAACCTTTGCAGGTTGGACATTATACGGTTTCGTATCTGATCGCTTTGATTTAGAACATAATATTGGAAAATAGTATAATTAAACTATTACTATAAGAGATTTGGTGATACTATCTCCTTTGAATAGCCCTCTGCTATTAGAAGTATAGAATTCTGATAGCAGAGGGCTTTTTCTGTGTGATTTTAAAAATACTCAATATTAGAGTATAATAAAATAATATAGGTATAAAAGGGGGTAATTATGGATATATTAGCTGCAAGGCGTTCCATAGAACAACGATTACTAAAGCAATCCGTTGCATTAATGTCGTTGGTGGCCGTTAGTGGTACTATTATGGGTGTAATTACTGGTTCTAGTGCCGTATTATTAGATGGTATATTTTCATTCATCGATGTAATCATTAAGATTATGATGCTTATGACGGCCAAATTGGTAGCGCGCGAAACAAGTAAACGGTTCCAGTTTGGATATTGGCAATTTGAGCCTCTCGTGCTCGTCGTTGAAGGATTCTTTATCCTATTGATTGTGTTATATGCATTGATTAGTGGGATAGGGGATTTATTGAACGGAGGTCGCCATGTTGATTTCGGTATAGCTATTTACTATGCTATTTTCTTTACTATAGCTGATACAGCATATTATTTTTATGTACATCGCATTAATAAAAGCTTACAATCGAATCTAATCAAGTTTGATAATGTAAGTTGGTCTGTTGACGCGTGGCTCGAGGCAGCCATCCTCATCAGCTTTATAGCTGCTATCCTGTTAGAGGATACATCATACAGTTATTGGGCGGTATATATTGACCCTATCGTTTTGATCGTACTAGCATTGCAAATGACACCATCTGTTATTAAGATTATTGTACCTTCTACAAAACAAATCTTGGGATGGGCGCCTTCATCTTTGCATGATGAGGTACAAGAAATCATGGACCGTTTTATGGAAAAATATTCATTTAAGGATTATGTGACTAGTGTACAGGCTTATGGTAACTCGCGCATCATAGAGATTGATATTCTAGTGCCAAAGAAGTTTCCTTATCAAACAATAGCGGAACTCGATCGTATTCGAAATGAAATCGATGAAGAAATCGGTGGTAATCCTACAGAAAAATGGGTCACTATTTCCTTCACTGCGACCCGTAAATGGATGGCTAAGGATTATCTTCTCGATGAAGAAGATGATGAATAATGCTATATTTTATGGTATACTTAAGTGTATCAAAATACTAAATTGTACGACATAATAGAAGAGGCTGATACTATGTTAGATTTGAAATTTGTCCGAGAAAATCTCGAATTAGTAAAACAAAATTTGGATAATCGTCATACAAAGGGTGATCTTGACACCTTTGTTGCTGCGTATGATGAACGAAAACAATTGATTCAAAAGGTTGAAGAATTAAAGGCATTACGTAATTCTGTAACAGAAGAAATCAGCCAATTAAAACGCAATAAAGAAAATGCAGATGATAAAATTGCAGAAATGAAACGCGTTGGCGACGAAATTTCTGAGTTAGATGGTCGCATTCGCGAAGTAGAAGAATCTTTGCGCAATGCTGCATTGATGTTGCCAAATATGTGTGACGCATCTGTTCCTGTTGGTGCTGATGAAGATGAAAATGTAGAACAACGCAAATGGGGCGAACCACGTCAATTTGATTTTGAACCCAAAGCACATTGGGATATCGGCGAAGACTTAGATATTCTTGATTTTAACCGTGCTGTAAAAATGTCTGGTGCTCGCTTTACCGTATATAAAGGCGTAGGTGCTCGTTTAGAACGTGCTCTTATTAACTTCATGGTTGATCTTCATGTTGATAAGCAAGGCTATACAGAAATGATGACACCATACATGGTAACTCGTGAAACCTTGACAGGTACAGGTCAATTGCCTAAATTTGCTGAAGATATGTACCACGTTGAGGATACAGAATACTTCTTGAT
>JAIITD010000083.1 GCA_022737715.1 Veillonella sp. | reverse complement strand
AATCCTCCTTTTTTGTACCCTTTTTTAGGTAGATTACACGTATTGGGAGGTATTTATGGATACGAGTGTAATGATAACTCTTGGCTTTTTAGTATTTGCCATAGTCATGTTTGCGTGGGAGAAAATTCCATTGTCTATTACGGCGATGATTGTAGCCGTTGGTTTACATCTAAGTGGTGTATTATCTGCTAAAGATGCATTTGCAGGTTTTGTAGATCCAAATGTATTGCTTTTCATGGGTATGTTCGTGATTGGTGCAGCCTTCTTTGAAACAGGAGTGGCCGTAGAGGTAGGGAATGTAGTTCATAAGTTTGCTAAAACTGAAACATCTTTGCTCGTTGCCGTTATGATGATTACAGGTATTTTATCTGGTTTCTTATCTAATACTGGTACAGCCGCTGTACTGATTCCTGTAATTATCGGTATTTGTAAAAAAAGCGGTTTTAAACAAACCAAATTGTTGATGCCCCTCGTATTTGCCGCTGCTATGGGTGGTAATATTTCTCTAATTGGTGCGCCTGGTAATATGATTGCCCAAGCGGGCTTGCAACAAGCAGGTTTAGGCTCTTTTGGTTTCTTCGATTATGGTCTAGTAGGTTTACCGATTCTAATCGTTGGTACTATTTTCTATGCTACAATTGGTAAACGTTTCTTACCAGATGCTCCAAGTCATCAACCAGATGGTGCATTTGAAGGCAATGATGATTATAGTCATGTACCATCTTGGAAAAAATGGATTTCCGCCTTAGTATTGATACTAACAGTTGTGGCTATGATTTTTGAAAAACAATTAGGTGTAAAACTCTATGTAAGTGCTTGGGTTGGTGCTCTTGTGTTGGTGGCTACTAATGTTATTAGTGAAACCGCAGCGGTTAAATCCATCGATATGAAAACAATCATGCTCTTCGCTGGGTCTATGGCTCTGGGTGATGCCATGGTTAAAACCGGTACAGGTGCTGTTGTGGCAGATTTTATTGTAAATAGCCTTGGTGCGAGCCCATCTCCAATTGTTGTATTAGTTGTTATTTTTGTACTTGGCGTGTTCATGACAAACTTCATGTCCAACACTGCTACATGTGCATTGTTAGTTCCAATCGGTCTTAGCCTAGCGTCTCAACTTGGTTTTGATCCAAAAGCGGTTTTGGCGGCTATTGTAATTGCTAGCTCCTTAGCGTATGCTACGCCAATTGGTATGCCAGCTAATACAATGGTTTATAACATAGCAGGCTATAGCTTCATGGATTATGTGAAAGCTGGTTTACCATTGATTATCGTGTCTAGTATTGTTGCATTAGTATTATTGCCAATTTTGTTTCCATTTTAATATAAATAATGTTGTTTTATAAAATGTTATGAAAGCTCTAATAGTGTTGCCGGTTTAGCGTTGCATTTATTGTGCTTATGTAATAAAAAGTCAGTATGTAGTATTTGTGTACTATATACTGACTTTTTTTACATCTATGTATTAATTAGAGAAACGAATATACATATAAGTAAGAAATGATTAGACATAATCCGCACTTTCACATATAATAGAAAAGTAACGAATGTACAAATATACATTCACAGTAGACAAAACAGGTGGATATGAGGAGGAATTATGCTTACCGATATTGAAATAGCTCAACAAAATAAGATGGAAAAAATTCAGGTTATTGCCGATAAATGTGGTCTTACACCTGATGATATAGAGCAATATGGACATTATAAGGCAAAAATTTCCTTTGATGCCATTAAGCGTTTAGAAAATAAAAAAGACGGGAAATTAGTTCTCGTTACGGCTATTACACCAACGCCAGCAGGGGAAGGTAAATCTACAACCTCCATTGGTTTGGTACAAGCATTAAATAAAATCGGTAAAAAGGCTATTGCTGCACTTCGCGAGCCATCGTTGGGACCTGTGTTCGGTATCAAGGGCGGTGCTGCTGGCGGCGGTTATGCACAAGTTGTACCAATGGATGATATTAACCTTCATTTTACAGGTGATATGCATGCCATTACAGCAGCGAACAACCTTTTATCTGCTATGATTGACAATCACATTCACCAAGGTAATGAGCTCCAAATCGATTTGCGTCAAATCTCTTGGACTCGTGTCCTCGATATGAATGACCGTGCATTGCGTAATGTAACGGTTGCATTGGGCGGTAAGGTTTGTGGATTCCCACGGGAAGATCATTTTATGATTACCGTTGCTTCTGAAATCATGGCTATCTTATGTTTAGCTAAGGATTTGGAAGATTTGAAAGCTCGTTTTGGTCGCATCGTTATCGGTCCAAATCTTAAGGGTGAACCGGTGTATGTACATCAATTAGGCTGTGAAGGTGCGATGGCACTTCTTATGAAAGACGCTATTAAACCAAATCTTGTACAAACGTTAGAACATACGCCTGCCATTGTTCATGGCGGTCCATTTGCCAATATTGCACATGGTTGTAACTCCGTGGTGGCTACAAAATTAGGCCTAAAACTCGGTGATATCGTGGTAACAGAAGCTGGATTCGGCGCTGATCTAGGGGCAGAAAAGTTCCTCGACATTAAATGCCGTTATGGCAATATCTTCCCAAATGCTGTTGTCATCGTCGCTACATTGCGCGCTCTTAAAATGCATGGTGGCGTGTCAAAACAAGAGTTAAATGCAGAAAACGTAGAGGCTGTAACAAAGGGCTTCAGCAATTTGCGTAAAGCCATTGAAAATATGCGATTCTTTGGTGTACCTGTTATGGTTGCCATTAATAAATTCGTTACCGATACGGATGCAGAAATTGCTGAATTAACACGTTTGTGCAATGACTATGGTGTACCGGTAGAGCTCAATGAATGTTGGGAAAAAGGTGGCGAAGGCGGTATCGATATGGCGAAACGCGTTGTGGAACTCGTGGAAGGTAGCGAACCAACACCTAAATTCGTTTATGAATTAACAGATAGCATCGAAGACAAAATCGGTAAAATCGTTCGCACTATTTACGGCGGTGATGGTGTTACATTTGGGTCTAAAGCGAAAAAACAAATCACTCAATTAAAAGAGTGGGGCCTTGATAATTTGCCAGTATGTATGGCAAAAACGCAATATTCTTTATCCGATAACCCAGCCTTATTAGGTGCACCTACGGGCTTTACAATCAATGTAACGGATATTCGCGTTGCTAATGGTGCAGGATTCTTAGTATGCCGCACCGGTGATGTTATGGTTATGCCAGGTTTACCTAAACGCCCTGCTGCACTTAACATGGACATTGATGCGGACGGCACTATTAAAGGATTGTTCTAATACTATGGTATTGTAATCAACATAGTATTTTTATTGACATAGTATACAGAGGGGGCAATAGCCCCCTTTGTTATTGAGGAGTATATATGGATTTATTAACGAGCTCTGTAAAAGATTTTGTAGCGGCAACTGCATCAAAGGAGCCTACTCCAGGTGGCGGTGCTATTGCAGCATTGACGGCAGCTACAGGCGCAGCATTGGCTGAAATGGTAGCGAATTTAACATTTGATAAAAAAGGATACGAAGATGTGCAAGAGGAGATGCATCTTTTACAACAAAAAGCAGAGGTGATTCGTGAGAAAGCACTTTCACTAGCACAAGCAGATGCTAATGTATTTAATTTATTTATGGATGCCTTGGCGTTGCCTAAAAATACGGACGAAGAGAAATTGGCGCGTACTGCTGCCATTCAACAGGCTTATAAAGATGCCGCTAATGTACCATTAGAAATCGGTATGATTAGTTATGAAATCTTTGATCTTGCTTATGTTGCAGCTACGAAAGGTAATCAAAACCTCATTACTGATGGTATTATTGCGGCCATCAATGCGCGGGCAGCAGTAAAGGCGGCGTTTTTAAACGTGCGTATCAATATATCTGGTATTAAGGATGAATCCTATGTGGCTGATTTAAAAGCACAAATGAATCAAATTGAATCTGAACTAGACGAAAAGGAAGCATCCATTTTAGCCTTGTACAAATAAATGGACGATAACATACTTTTATAGTGTTAATGTTCGGGAAATATAAAAATAGAGGGCCTTAGAAAATAAAATTTCTAAGGCTTCTCTTTTTCTATTGTTAAAATCCGAATAATAACGTAAAATATAAGTGTAATGTTTGTAGTTTAGAAAACAGGAGACCATTATGTCAGAACAAAACAATACTGTTGACACTATGTTGCCAATACCTAAGCTGTTTGCCTATGGTTTACAACACGTATTAGCAATGTATGCCGGTGCTGTAGCGGTACCAATCATTATTGCGCAAGCCATGCATTTGCCTGTAGAGGATTTAATTCGACTTATTACAGCGGACTTATTTACATGCGGTATTGCCACACTTATTCAAACAATAGGATTTGGTAATATTGGTGGTCGTATCCCGATGATTCAAGGCGTAACCTTTGCCTCTGTTGGTCCTATGGCCATGATCGGGGCTCAACATGGTATGACCGCAATTTATGGTGCCATCATCATAGCTGGTATTTTTACATTCTTAGTAGCACCATTTTTTAGTCGTTTGATTCGACTCTTCCCACCTGTTGTAACAGGCACCATTATTACAATCATTGGTATTAACCTCATGCCTGTAGCTGTAAACTGGATGGGGGGCGGTGTAGGCAATCCACAGTTTGGTAGTCTTACCAACATTGGTCTTGGATTCCTTACATTCTTAATCGTTATCTTTACTTATAAATTTGCAAAAGGTTTTCTTGGTAATCTTTCCGTTTTAATTGGTCTTATTGGTGGTACTGCCATTGCTTTTGCAATGGGCGTAGCTAATTTTGCTGAGGTTGGCAAAGCTCATTGGGTGGCTATGATCGAACCTTTCTACTTTGGTATGCCGACATTTGATTGGGCATCCGTACTTTCCATGGTTGTCGTAATGCTCGTTGTTATGGTTGAAACAACTGGCGATAGTATTGCCATCGGTGAGATTGTAGATAAAAAAATCGGTCGCAAGGAATTGGCGTCCATTATCCGTGCCGATGGTCTTTCCACTGTTATCGGCGGTATTCTTAACAGTTTCCCTTACACAGCATTTGCTCAAAACGTTGGTCTTATCGCTGTAACACGCGTTAAGAGTCGTTTTGTAGTGGCTGCATCTGGGGTTATCTTGATTCTATTGGGTTTATTCCCTAAATTGGCGGCTGTTGTAGCAAGCATTCCCAATGCAGTGCTTGGCGGTGCTGGTATTGCTATGTTTGGTATGATTATTGCTAGCGGTATTCGTTCTCTTGGCAAGGTTAACTTTGATGGCAATCAAAACTTGATGCTCGTTGCGATTAGTATTGGTGTATCCATGATTCCTATTGCAGCACCAACATTCTATGCACATTTCCCTGCATGGGCTCAAATTATTTTGAAATCTGGTATTACCTTTGGTAGTATCATGGCTATCCTTCTTAATCTATTGCTTAATGGCGTGAATAAGGGCGATGAATTTAAAGAAATGGGTCGTCGTTAATCGGCTTTCACCATTATTCATACGAAGAACTCTACTCATAATGGGTAGGGTTCTTTTTTTGAAAGTAATAATCCTAAAATAGTGACTAAACTCACAGGGATTACACCTATATACTATGGTATAATAAATTGATAAATTTAGATGATTTGTTCCCATAAGAAGGGAAGGAGTTTATGGCTGAAGGTAAGATTATTGCCATCTCCATTAGTGAGAAAAAAGGGCAAAAGAAACATAATATTGAATCTGCCAATCTCATCGTAGATCACGGCATGGAAGGCGATGCACACGCAGGTAATTGGCATCGCCAAATTAGTTTACTCGGCATTAAGAGCATTGAGCATATGCGTGAAAAAGGGGCTGATGTAAAACCTGGTGATTTTGCTGAAAATATCACCGTCGAAGGTATTGTATTGTATGATTTACCGGTCGGTACGAAATTACAACTCGGTCCTGAGGTGTTATTAGAGGTCACACAAATTGGTAAAGAATGCCATCACGGCTGCGAAATTATGAAACAAGTTGGATCTTGTATTATGCCTACGCAAGGAGTTTTTGGTAAAGTTCTAAAAAATGGTACAATTAACGTAGGTGATGACGTATCCATTATTAAATAAGGATGTAAAGAGGTGTACTATGAAGGACGCATGGGGCCGAACAATTGAATATGTACGTCTATCTTTGACAGATGCGTGCAATTTTTGCTGCCCTTATTGCAGACCAGCAGAGATTACACCACAAAGCCAACATCAACTACTATCTGTGGATGAATGGATGACTATTTTAGGTGCATTTCACCAAGTAGGGGTGAAAGCTGTACGACTCACCGGAGGTGAGCCGTTACTATATCCTCATATTGAAGGGTTATTAGCACGTATCAAGCAGACCGGATGGTTTGAAGATATTTCTATGACAACCAATGGCAGTCTATTGGCGCCGCGGGCTAAGAGGTTGAAAGAACTCGGTTTGAATAGAGTTAATATTAGCCTTGACTCCCTTGATAGCGATGCTTTTGCACTATGTGTGGGCAAAGCTAACCAACTCGATTCCGTTCTAAGTGGTATTCAAAGTGCTATTGATGCGGGCTTTACGTCTGTTAAAATTAATACTGTATTATCCCGACATTGGACTGATGATGAAGTTCGTGCTTTACTAACATACGTAGAAACTTGGCCAGTGATTTGGCGTTTTATTGAATATATGCCATTTCAAGGGGATGCGTTTCATGGACCGACCTTCGATGAATGGAAGGCTCAATTAGAACGCGTCAGCGGTGGTATCCTTACCGAAAATCACGGTGTGTATGGTTTTGGACCTGCCACGTATTACAATTTACCGAGTGGTAAGGAGATTGGTTTTATCTTCTCCATGTCTCATAGTTATTGTGATACATGCAATCGCGTTCGTCTTACTTCAGATGGCCAAATGCGACTCTGCCTTCTACGTGATGATGAGGCTGATTTAGTATCTCTTGTACGTCGAAGTCTAAGTGAAACTGAACTCGCCAGTCATATTGAATGGGCATTGCAACGTAAACAAGAACGTCATGATGGTGTTACGATGAATCAACCAGAACGCCCTATGTGGCGCATCGGAGGGTAGTATGGGATTCTTTGATTTTCTAAAACCGAGAAATAAAGAGTTCGTCGAATCTTGTTGGCCTGGTGGCAAAATGCTGCAAGTCCACATGGAATACGATACACAAAAGCTTATATTTACCTATATAGGACGTTATGGATTACAATTTAGCGTGCCTAAGGCTGATGTAACAGACATCATTGTGAAAGAAGTAAGTCGTACCCATAGCGTTATTCAAATTTACCATGGCGAGGAATGTGTGGGGACTACGGATATCATTCCTACCGAGGCTTGTGAAACGATAAAGAATTGGATGTTAGAATTCTAATATCCTATACCTATAGATATGGTATAAATCAAATTGATATATTTTATAGGAATGTAATAAATATTCTTTACATTCCTATAAAATAAGCATATAATAATTCATGTCATGGACCACTAGCTCAGCTGGCAGAGCACCTGACTCTTAATCAGGGTGTCCAGGGTTCGAACCCCTGGTGGTCCACCAAA
>JAIITD010000082.1 GCA_022737715.1 Veillonella sp. | reverse complement strand
CCGCTAGATGTGGATTTGCCACATACTTCGCAAAGGTTTGCCATAGTTTCCACCTCCAAGCTTAATCTATAACATAACAAAAGTATATTATCATAAAGACAAGGTTTAAGCAAGTGTTTTTACTACATGCATTGATATTTTATGAAATATACTACAATATTTGGTATACTATAGCTAATATTGTAGTCGAAATCTATGAGATATGGCAAGAGAAATATAAAAATGGATATATTTTCACTATATTCATTAAGTATGTTATATGTGAGGCATTATAATGAACGAAGCACTGACCTCTATTAAGGGAATTGGACCAGGTCGAGAAAAACAACTTCATAAATTAGGCATTGATACGGTATCCAATTTATTGGCTTATTTTCCACGCTCCTATGAAGATAGACGTAAAATTTATTCCATAAAAGAATTGGAAACTGGTATTACTGCGGGGGTTGTAGGTACTGTCGTATCCATTATAGAAAAACGGCCACGGCCTCGCTTATCTATTTTAGAAGTTATCATCACAGATGGAACTGGTCCGATGAAGATTGTATTATTCAATCAAGGATATAAAAAGAACTTTTACAAAAAAGGGCAACGTCTCTATGCGTATGGAAAGGCAGAATTTCAATATGGCTCTATGCAGATGAATTCTCCGCAAATAGAAAATCTTGGACCTGATGCTATGCCGGATACGGGGATTGTCCCTATTTATCCCTTAGTGGATGGCGTTTCCCAGTATGTTGTGCGCGGGTCTATTCGAAATTGGTTCGAAGCGCATCATACAATGGATGAAATTTTACCGCCTGAAATCTTGGACCATCATGCAAGTATGAATCGATATGATGCATTTAAGGAGATGCATTTTCCTTCGAGTAGTGAAAGTTATGAAAAAGCACGGTATCAATTAGCCTATGAAGAATTATTTATCATGCAATCTGGGTTGGCTCTGCTTAGAAATAAAGAACAATGTCACGTAGGGCCTAAGATGGAACCAGATGGGGTACTAATGGCACAATGCAGATCGAATTTACCATTTAAATTAACCGGTGATCAGGAACGTGCTGTAACAGAAATTTCACAAGATATGCAAGATGAACGGCCCATGCAACGATTATTACAAGGTGATGTGGGTTCTGGTAAAACTGTGGTAGCTACGCTGAGTCTTGTGAAAGCCGTAGAAAATGGATACCAAGCAGTTATCATGGCACCTACAGAAATCTTAGCGACTCAACATTTTGAAGGTATAACTGAATTTTGTAATAATTTACCTATTAACATTGCATTGCTTACAGGATCCACACCTAAAAAAGAAAAGGATAGAATCTATGAGGAGTTAGCCAATGGAACCATTCAATTGATTATCGGCACCCATGCGCTCATTCAGGACAAGGTTCAATTTAAGAATTTAGGATTGGTTATTATCGATGAGCAACATCGTTTTGGTGTTAATCAGCGTGCCGCATTACAACATAAGGGTGTATATCCTCATGTTTTGATTATGACGGCCACACCGATTCCAAGAACGATGACCCTATCCGTATATGGTGATTTAGCGGTATCCCTTATTAAGGAAATGCCTCCTGGTCGTAAACCGGTTAAGACCTATGTAGTAGATAGTTCATATAAAGAACGATTGCGCGTGTTCTTTGGTAAGGAAATGACGGCAGGTCATCAAGTATATGTAGTTTGCCCTCTAGTAGAGGAATCTGAAAAACTTGATTTACAAGCTGCAGAAGAACTCTTTTTGGAATTGAAAGACTATTTTTATAAAAGTTTTGAAGTAGGCCTTGTTCATGGGCGTATGAACCCAAAAGAAAAGGATGAGGTGATGCAAGCCTTTCATGATGGCCGTATTCAATTACTTGTGTCTACAACCGTTATCGAGGTTGGCGTCAATGTTCCTAATGCCACAATTATGTGCATAGAAGGGGCCGAGCGCTTTGGTTTATCACAACTACACCAATTACGAGGCCGCGTTGGACGTGGTGATATTCAGGCGTATTGTATTTTGGTTAGTGATTCAAAGGGCGATGTCAGTCAAGAGCGGTTGCGGTTAATGGAGTCTACGCAAGATGGATTTGAATTAGCAGAACAAGATTTATTGCTTCGAGGTTCGGGGCAATTGTTTGGACTGGCGCAATCGGGATTACCTGATTTGCGGGTAGCTAATATCATAAAAGATATAGATATACTAGTGGCAGCACGTAATGATGTACTGTCATATATTCGAGAATTTGGCATCGATCAACTAGAAATTCGAATGAAAGAAGAATTATCAAAAAGATTTGGTGAAAAATTTCTTAGAATATTGTATAATTAAGAGGTAGGGCTAATAATTCTATAAGGTGCGATAATACTAGGTTTTATCTAGGTTTTCCCCTTGTATATAACGGCCCATTCTCGTATAATATAAAAAACAATATTTTTGTATCTATGGAGGTGCCATATGCCATTAATTCATGTTGAACTCGTTGAAGGTCGTACAAAAGAACAAAAAAAACAATTAGGTGAAGCAATCACTAAGGCTACTGTAGACATCGTAAAGGTTCCTGCAGAAGCAGTAAAAGTTATTTTTGTAGATATGAAAAAAGATGATTTTATGGAAGGCGGCATTTTGCGGTCTGAACGCTAATAAAAGCTACGATTATCCGTTCTAGCCCAATGGGCTAGAGCGGGTCGTAGTTTTGTTTTTTATTATACGAGAAAGGAAAAACAAATGAGAGACGATAAATTCGGTATGCGTGGATTGACTTTTGATGATGTATTGTTAGTGCCGGCAGCATCTGATGTATTACCATATCAAGTAGATTTAAAGACACAATTAACACGTGATATTTCACTGAATATTCCAATGATTAGTTCTGGCATGGATACTGTTACTGAGTCCCGTATGGCTATTGCTATGGCTCGTGAAGGTGGTATGGGTGTTATCCATAAGAATATGTCCATTGAGGAACAAGCTCATGAAGTTGATACAGTTAAACGTTCTGAGCATGGTGTTATCGTTGATCCAATTTTCCTAAGCCCTCAAAATCTTCTTTCTGATGCAGAAGAATTGATGCGCAAATATAAAATCTCTGGTGTACCTATTACAGAACATGGTAAACTAGTAGGGATCATTACAAATCGCGATATGCGTTTTGAAACTGATTTATCCCGTCAAATTGGCGAATGTATGACAAGTGAAGGTTTAGTTACCGCTCCTGAAGGTACTTCCTTGGAAATGGCTAAATCTATCTTGAGTAAACATCGCATTGAAAAACTACCATTAGTTGATAAAGATGGTAATTTAAAGGGCTTAATCACCATTAAAGATATTGAAAAAGCTACAAAATATCCTAATTCTGCAAAGGATGCTAGCGGTCGTTTATTAGTTGGTGCCGCTGTTGGCGTATCCAAAGATATGTATGACCGCCTAGATGCGCTCGTAGCAGCTAAGGCTGATGTGATCATCGTCGATACTGCCCATGGCCATTCTGCAGGTGTATTGCGCACCTTAAAAGAAATTAAACAAGCATATCCACATATTCCGGTTATTGCTGGTAATGTGGCAACTGCAGCTGGTACAGAAGCGCTTATTGAAGCTGGTGCGGATGCTGTTAAAATTGGTATCGGACCTGGCTCTATTTGTACAACACGTGTCATTGCTGGTATTGGTGTACCTCAAATCACTGCTGTCTATGAGTCCGCTCAAGTGGCAAGACGTTATGGTATTCCAATCATCGCTGATGGTGGTATTAAATATTCTGGTGACATTGCAAAAGCTATTGCAGCTGGTGCCAATGTTGTCATGATGGGGAACATTCTTGCTGGTACTGATGAAAGTCCAGGAGAAACTGTTATTTACCAAGGTCGTTCCTATAAAGTATACCGCGGTATGGGTAGCTTAGGGGCTATGAAACTTGGTAGTAAAGATCGTTATTTCCAATCAGAAGCTAAAAAATTAGTTCCTGAAGGTATCGAAGGCCGTGTACCTTATAAAGGTATGTTGGCAGATACTATTTTCCAAATGGTTGGTGGTTTACGTGCAAGTATGGGATACTGTGGTTGCCATAATATTAAAGAAATGATTGAAAACACTCAATTTATTCAAATTACGGCAGCAGGCTTGAAAGAAAGTCATCCACATGATGTAAGTATCACCGTAGAAGCACCGAACTATAGTGGTTTATAATGGAGTATTATTTTGAGTAAACGTATTTCGGTATTATCCGTCCCTATTGATTGCATCACTATGGACGAAGCAGTTTCAAAAATTATAGAGATGACAAAGCAATCAGGGCTACATCTTGTAGCAACTGCCAATGCTGAAATGGTTATGCTAGCAAATCAGGATCCCGTGTTACACGGGATCTTGAATTCCGCTAGTCTAGTTGTTCCAGATGGAGCTGGTATATTGTGGGCAGCGGAACGCATGGGTGAAAAAGTACCTGAACGCGTTACTGGTGTTGATATTACCAAAGAATTGTTTAAACAAGCTGTAAGCAATCAAATCCCCGTATATTGTTTAGGTGCTGCACCTGGGGTAGCACAACAAGCAGTTTCTAATTTACAAGCAATGTATGGTACTATTAATATAGCTGGCATCCATGATGGTTTCTTTGATGAAGCAGAGGAACAACGTATTATTAACGATATTAAAACTTCGGGTGCTAAGCTCGTATTTGTTGCATTAGGTGTGCCAAAACAGGAACAATGGATTTCAGAAAAACTATCCTCTTTACAAGGCGTTGTGGCCATTGGTATAGGAGGGTCTTTTGATGTATTGGCGGGAAATATTCCACGTGCACCTCATTGGATGCAACGCAATCGTTTAGAATGGTTATATAGATTATATCTAGAACCTAAACGTATTGGCCGCATGTTGGCCATACCAAAGTTTATGTGGACTGTTATTAAGAATAAATAGGGGAGTTTAGTTGTGCCTACAGGACCAATAATAAAAGAAGGATTTCCTTTAATCGGAGTGATGCTCTTCATTACGATTATAGCGGCGTATTTTGGATATTATAGTATCGCAATCATTACATTTATTTTGGCATTATTTTTTGTGAACTTTTTTAGAAATCCAAAACGCAACATTCCTACTGATCCAGATGCTATTTTATCTCCAGCTGATGGAAAGGTAATGGAAATTGAAGATGTATATGAAGACTTGTATTTACATCGTGAATGTAAAAAGGTAACAATCTTTTTATCTGTTTTTGATGTGCATGCAAATCGAGCTCCTATTGAAGGTAAAATTACATATCGTCATTATACGATGGGGCGTTTTTTACCTGCTTTTAAAGAAGATGTGGGGTTTGAAAATGAACGTCACACAATTTGTATAGAAAACGATAAAACAGAAGTTCTGGTAACACAAATTGCAGGTTTATTGGCTCGTCGTATTGTTTCTTGGACAGATCTTGATAGTGTATTACAACGTGGCCAGTTATATGGTATGATTAAATTTGGTTCATGTACTGAAATTTACATGGATAAAAATGTAGAGATTTGCATTGAAAAAGGTCAACATATTACTGGTGGCGATACAATTATCGGGAGGCTCCGTCATGAATAAATCAGTTATTCCAAATTTATTTACTAGTTCTAATTTAGCATTTGGTGTTATCGGCATTACATTGTCTGCTACGGGCAATACCTTTGGGGCAGCTATTTGCGTGATACTATCACTGATTGCAGATGGTTTAGATGGGCGTGTGGCACGTGCGTTAGGCGTAGCAGGTCCTATGGGACGTGAATTAGACTCTTTATCTGATGTAGTTGGGTTTGGCGTTGCCCCTGCTTATATGCTGTATGTTAATGATTTACAAGGATTAGGCTGGCTTGGCTATGTTCCATTATTGGCCTTTGCTGTTTTAGGTGCTTTTCGTCTAGCTCGTTTTAATATTAAAACAGATGAAGTTCATGGTTATTTTGAAGGCCTTCCTATTCCAGCGGCAGGTTGTTTAGCTGCTACCTATATTTTATGTGGTGTGCAAGTTCCACAACTAGTTGTGTTTGTGTCTATGATTCTTGTTGGTATTTTAATGGTTAGTGAAGTAAAATATCCTGACTTTAAAGGCCACAGTGCAGTTCGTATTAGCAAAATTGCTATCGCATTAGTTGCTATTATCATTATTGCTGCATTGGTATATGATTGGCATACATGGGCTGTTATGATTTTTACTGGTTATGTGTTGTTTGGTCTGTTTAATACGGCGTTAAATATAGTGCGCAAATAGACTGTGGAGGTTTGTCTTATGGATTACCTACTGGATCTGATACTGATTCCTATGCAGGTAATAATCGTAATTTATACGGTTTATTATTTCGTACTTGCCGTTATAGGTATGTGGCGGTCTCGAGTTCATAAAAACTATACGCCAAAAAATTCATTCGCCATTGTTGTGTGTGCTCATAATGAAGAGGCTGTAGTAGGAGAACTCGTAAAAAACTTAAAAGGTTTAGATTACCCAGACGAGCTGTATGATATTTTTGTTGTAGCTGATAACTGTACTGATAAAACAGCTGAGGTGGCCAGTGCTGCAGGAGCTAATGTACACGAACGTTTCAACAAAGAAGAGGTTGGTAAAGGGTATGCCATGGGTTGGATGTTTGACCGCGTGGATAAAATGGATAGGAAATATGATGCATTCCTCATCTTTGATGCTGACAACTTGGTACATCCTCAATTTATGTTAGAAATGAACGATCATCTCGAAAAAGGTGAATCTGTTATTCAAGGTTATCTTAACTCAAAAAATCCAACTGATTCATGGGTGGCTGGTACTTTTTCCATCATGTTTTGGATGGTTAACCATATGTGGCATCTAGCCAAATATCGTATTGGTTTATCCACAGCATTGGGTGGTACAGGCATGTGTATTCGTACATCTATTATTAAAGAATACGGATGGGATTGTACAAGCTTAACAGAGGATATGGAGTTCTCTATGAAGCTATTAACACATGGCATTAAGACGACATGGGCTCATGATGCCATCGTGTATGATGAAAAAGTAACGACTATGATGGCTTCTTGTAAACAACGCTTGCGTTGGGCTCAAGGTCAATTTGATTGTGCAGATCGTTATATTCCTAAATTATTTGCAGCGGGCATTAAGCAAGGTAATATTGTTATTTTAGATGGTATTTTGCAGGTTAGTCAGCCATATTTCTTATTGTTGACGACTGTATATTTGGTATTTTCTTATATCAATGCATATGTACCAATTTATACTAATATTTTGTACCAAATTATGCCTATGTCCGTATGGCAAATTATAGGTATTGGGCAATATCTATTCCCATTAATTGTATTATTGAAAATTAAGGTGCCACCTAAAATTTGGTTCTACTATTTGTTATATCCAATCTTTGTATATTCATGGGTTCCAGTAAATATTTTAGGATGGTTCCGTCGGCATAATAAGGAATGGTCTCATACGGTGCATACAAGAGCAGTTGGCTTGGGTGATGTGAAATTAACTCGTATGGGCGATATGAATAAGAATAAAAAATAGAATCTATAGGAGTGATTATGCATATCTTAATGTGTAACGATGATGGCATTTTAGCTGATGGCTTACGCCAATTAGCGACGTATTTAAGTCAATATTATCGTGTTACCGTTGTAGCACCAGCTACTGAACAAAGTGCTAAATCCCATGCATTGACGACTGAGATTCCTTTAAAATTAGA
>JAIITD010000081.1 GCA_022737715.1 Veillonella sp. | reverse complement strand
AGATTATATTTAAGAGATTTATATCGAGATAAGGGGCGATATAAATATGAGAATGGGGAAGAAGATGAAACGAATATTAGATTTACATACATATATTTTGCCAGCTATAGCAGATGGAAAGGGACCTCAATCCATGGCTGAATCTGTACAAATGGTTAAAGATTTAGTTAGTTCTGGTATTACAGATATTTTTTGTACACCAAAGGTTAATGAGCTAAATGTACAGACCGTTGTTGAATCAGTCGTGGAACAGGTGGAAAATTTAAAACAAGCAGTATCTGAGCAAGCTATAAATGTTACCTTGCATAGTGGTGCTGTTGTTGAGTTAGGTGATGGTATGATTGACTATATACGCAATCATAATGCATCACTTGTATTAGGCAATAGTCATTTTATGTTAGTGACCATTCCTAAAGATTGTAAGTTGTACCATGTAGATGCGTGGTTACAAACATTATGTGACTTAGGTATTACACCTATTATAAGTGAAGTAGAACGTAATGACCTTTTCTTTAGTAAACCAGAACAACTATTGGAATGGGTTGATAAGGGCATTTTGTTTGAATGTAATATTAAGTCTTTTACACATCATTCCGAGCATTATGCGAGAGCTATTGAATTATATACAAATGGTTTAATCCATTTCTTTGGCACTGGTTATGATGTGATGAAAAATCAATATGATAGCTATGTAGATGTGATTTCTAAACTAGATGTAGAATACAAGAAAGATTTACTTAGTGATGTCCGATTAAATGAACGTGATTTGTTAGCGGATAGAGTATTTTATCCTACGGTACCTGATCATTGGTCTGGAAAGAGACCTAATTTTTGGACTCGTCTTCTATCAATTGCTTTATAAAAAAAGAGTTTTTTTGCTATGCCGTTTAAGTATAGCAAAAAAACTCTTTTTTACATGATATTGTATTTTTTATTGCAATAAAACACTATATATAGTATACTATGAAAGCGGTTAGAAAAATAAAATTACATGTAAATTTTGTTTTTTTCGTAGTAAATAATATAGATTAAGTATGGTTTTTCCATACTTTTTTATATGTAATGACATTAATTAATTCGGAGTGTAGTAACGGGGAGGTTCCGAGATGTTGCAGGTCATTAAACGGGATGGTACAAAGGTACCTTTCGATAAACATAAAATCGCAGTAGCTATTGAGAAGGCAGAACATAGTAGTACAGGGTTATATGAATCTGGCTTGGCTGAACGCATTGCTGATGAAATTGAAGCATATGCTATAAAGCTTCAAAAGGATATGACAATCTATGCGATAGAAGACCAAGTGTACTATAAGTTGATTGAGTATCATAATCCTGCAACAGCTCGTGCATACGAAGGTTATAAAGCGGTACAAGCTTTCAAACGTCGTCAAAATACGACTGACGAAGATGTAATCGGTTTGTTGGATCGTAGTAATGTAAGTGTACTCGATGAAAACTCCAATAAGGATGCTGCCATTGTATCTACACAACGCGATTTGATTGCTGGTGAAGTATCTAAGGATATTGCGCGTCGCAAATTGATTCCTACGGATATCCTTGAGGCCCATGATAGCGGTGCCATCCATTTCCACGATATGGATTATATCATCCAACCGATGTTTAACTGCTGTTTGATCAACTTAGAAGATATGTTGACAAATGGTACAGTTATTAATGGTAAGCGTATTGATACACCAAAATCCTTCCAAGTAGCATGTACAGTAACAACTCAAATTATTGCTCAAGTTGCATCTGGTCAATATGGTGGTCAAAGTATTAATGGTATCGATCGTATCTTGGCACCGTTCGTGCGTAAATCTTACGAAAAGATTCTCAACAATGTAATTGAAGAGCAAGTTGAGATTTATGGAATGGAACCAAATATGGAGAAAGCTCGCGAAATCGCTTGGAAACGTACGCGTAAAGAGGTAAAGGATGGCATTCAAACCATTCAATACCAAATCAATACATTGATGACTACAAATGGTCAATCCCCATTTGTTACATTGTTCATGTATTTCCAACCTGATTATGAATATGCTAAAGAAGCAGCTCTTATTACAGAGGAAATTTTGCGTCAACGTATCAAAGGCGTTAAAAATGAAGCCGATGTATATATTACACCAGCCTTTCCAAAATTGATTTATGTACTTGATGAACATAATGTAACACCTGATAGTCCATATTACTATCTAACTGAGTTAGCAGCTCAATGCACGGCTAAACGTATGTATCCAGACTATATTTCTGCGAAGAAAATGAAGGAAAACTATGAAGGTAATGTATTTAGTCCTATGGGATGTCGTTCCTTCTTATCTCCTTGGAAGGATGCAGAAGGTAATTATAAATTTGATGGCCGTTTCAACATGGGCGTAGTAAGTTTGAATTTGCCACAAATTGGTATTTTAGCACGCGGTAGTGAAGAAAAGTATTTTGAAATCTTAGATAAACGTCTAGAATTGGCTGAAAAAGCATTGATGTTACGTTATAATCTATTAAAAGATGTAGTAAGTGATGTATCTCCAATTCATTGGCAACATGGTGCTATTGCGCGCCTTAAAAAAGGTGAAAAAATCGCTCCGTTCTTGACTGGTGGCTATGCTACGATTTCCCTTGGTTATATCGGTATTTACGAAGCATGCCGATTGATTACCGGTGAATCTAATACGGGCGAGCATGGTCGTGTCTTTGCTATGAAAATTATGGATCGTTTGAATCAAGCTATCAATGAATGGCGTGAAAAACATAATCTAGGCTTTGGTCTTTATGGTACGCCTGCTGAAAGCTTGACAAATCGCTTCTCTTCTTTGGACCGAGCACGCTTTGGTATCATAGAAGATGTAACGGATAAAGGTTACTATACGAATAGTTATCATGTAAGCGTTCGTGAAGAAATTAACGTATTTGATAAATTTGCCTTTGAATCTGAATTCCAAAAGAAATCGACTGGCGGTTGCATTTCCTATGCGGAAATTCCGAATATGACCAATAATATTCCTGCTGTTTTAACTATGATTAGATATATTTATGATAATATTTCTTATGCAGAGTTCAATACAAAATCTGACTATTGTCATGAATGTGGATTTGATGGTGAAATCAAGGTTAATGATGACAATCAATGGGAATGCCCTCGTTGTCATAATACAAACCGCGATAAATTAACGGTTATCCGTCGTACGTGTGGATACCTTGGTGAAAACTTCTGGAACGAAGGTCGCACAAAAGAAATTAAAGATCGCGTAATGCATATTTAATGTTATTAATCGTAAACATGTTAAAAGCTGTGCCATCGGCACAGCTTTTACTATATACATAATAAATTGAAATATATCTATATGTTTAATCCGATCAAAGTTGATCATAGGCAAATAATATGGGGGTTATTATGAGATATGGACAGATTCGACAATATGATATCGCCAATGGGGAAGGTATACGTACATCTATATTTGTAACGGGCTGTACCCATTGCTGTTATAATTGTTTTAATGAAGAGTATCAGGATTTTAATGCTGGTCAAGAGTGGACTGATAAAGAAACAGAATTGGTAGTATCCTATGTGAAAAATCCTAATTGTGCAGGCCTTACTTTGTTAGGCGGTGAACCATTTCAAAATATTGATGGTATGTTAGCTATAGTGAAAGCTGTGCGTGAGGCAGCACCAGAGAAACCTATCTGGGCTTACTCTGGCTATGTGTGGGATGATATTATATCTGATCCATCTCGTCGAAGCCTAGTTGAACAAATAGATATTCTTGTGGATGGTCGATTTGTAGATAAGTTAAAAGATCCATCCTTACGATTTAGAGGATCCTCTAATCAACGAATTATTGATGTGCAAGCTTCGTTGAAACAGGGGGAAGTAGTACTGGCCATGGAGTGATAAATATAGTATGTTAGATAAACGTTTACTTGGTTTAATAATAATCGTTGGCTTGGTAGCGGGCTTAATCGGTTCTTTTTATACTCATTTGTTACATTATATCCAGCATTTTATGTATGCTTATTCTACGTCAGAAGGTTTGTCATTTGGTCAAGCTGTAGCCCGTGTATCGCCTGAACATCGTCTGTTGGCTTTGCTGGCCTGTGGCCTAGTTGGTGGTGTAGGTTGGGTTCTTATCCATCGTTATGGAGATCCACTTGAAGATATAAAAAAAGCTGTTCAGGACTCTACAAAAGAAATGCCTCCGTTGACGACATTTATTCATGCTACATTGCAAATTATCACGGTCGGCATGGGTTCTCCTCTTGGTCGAGAAGTAGCACCGCGTGAGGCTAGTGCTGGGATTATGACTGGACTATTACGCTATGTTGATATGCGTCCCGAAGATAAGTCTTTAATTATTGCTTGTGCTGCTGGTGCCGGCTTAGCTGCCGTATATAATTCTCCTTTATCAGCCGCCATTTTTACGCTAGAAACATTACTCATCACATGGAATGTTCGAGCTATGAGTGCCGCCCTTTTATCGTGTGGACTGGCCACATTGGTTGTTCGTCATGCAGGGATAGGCGATCTTGTTCAGTATACGATGCCACAACCACCCCTATATGGTAGCTATCAAGAATTTGCTATCGTCCTTGGCGCTGTCATTGCTATTGGCGTTGTTTTATTTGATAAAACACAATCCTTATTACCTAAGTTTGACAGAAAAAGTCCAAAAATGATTGTGATAGCCCTTTTGTCATTTGCTGTTATTGGTGTGATGTCCATGTATTTTCCGGAAATCCTTGGTAATGGTAAGGCTGGGAATCAGTTGACCTTTACAGATTTGGTAGGGTGGGATTATGCGTTAGGTCTATTAGCTACTAAATGGATTGCCGTATTACTTGCCTTAATGGCTGGTGCTTATGGTGGTAGAATTACGCCATCCATGATGTTAGGTAGTACATTGGCATTAGCCTTTGCTGCTTTGTGGAGTATTATGGTTAGTCCCGTTCATTTAGGTTTTGCTGCATTTATAGGTGCCGTAATATTTTTAGGCTTAGCACAAAAGATGCCACTCACATCTTGCGTATTCATGTTAGAACTTTCACGCTTTTCCGTGGAAATGTGTTTTCCCATGGCCTTGGCGATGGGGTCAGCACTAATCACGCAGCAGATTGTTAAGGCTAGATTCCAATTATAATAAACTGAATACTATATCGGACCGTGTTCTGATGATAAAGAAATAGCGACTAGTTGATACTAAATAATCAACTAGTCGCTATTTTGTGAGTTAAGGTTCTATGTTAGAAACCTTTATTTACTATATTGTGGTTATACAATTTTTGCGTTTTTGTCGTATTCTTCGCCACCACAATCTGGTAACATACCGTATTCAATAGTCCATAAATGTTTATATTTCAATGCTTGATTATGGATTCTTTCAACCTGGGATTCATCAGTACGTACAATGCGAGCAGGGATACCAACCACTAAAGAGTATGGAGGGATTGTAGTATTTTCTTTTACCACAGCACCGGCAGCAATAATAGAACCAGTACCAATATGACAACCACTAAGTACGATAGCCCCCATGCCAACAAGTACATTATCTTCGATAGTAGAAGCGTGTACGATGGCACCATGACCGATAGTTACATAGTCGCCAAGTATACAAGCCTCATCATCATCTACGTGTAGCACAGAGTTATCTTGAACGTTAGAATAACGGCCTACGACGATTTTATTAACATCGCCGCGAAGTGCACAATTTTGCCAAATGGAGGCAAATTCTTTTAGCTCAACATCGCCGGCTAATTCTGCACCAGGCATGACGCAAGATTTTGGATCTAATTTTGGATATTTTCCGTGATAAGGTAACATAAAACCTCCTATTAAATGACTTCGATTAAACGTTGTGCTTTGCGGATAGCCATAATAGCTTCGTTAATAACGGAATGTACAATCGTTTGAGCTGGCTCAATTTTATTAAGTCTGTTGAGTGCTTGACCTACTTGTACAGCACCATTAACTACATCGCCATCAATAGCAGCTAATTTATTAGTGCCTTGTGACATTTTGCTACGTTCTTCTTTTGTTGTAACGCCATCAGTTTCAGCCGCAATATAACGATCTGTAAAGTCACTACGCAAGCTACGTACGCCACCGTGACCGGAAAGGAGACCTGTTACAACGGAATCCGTATCTGTTGCTTTGATAATCGCTTCTTTCATATTTAGGTGAGCTTTACATTCTTCGGCAAGTAAGAAACGAGAGCCCATTTGAACACCTTCAGCGCCCATGAGTAAAGCAGCAGCTAAGCCACGGCCGTCAACGATAGAACCTGCCACAACAACAGGAATATTGATTTCAGGTAAAATATTTTCCATTAAGGACATTGTTGTTTGAGAACCGATATGGCCGCCAGCTTCCATACCTTCTACGACGATAGCGTCAGCACCAGCATCTTCGATACGTTTTGCTAATTTTAGGGAAGGTACAACAGGAATAACCTTGATACCTGCTTCTTGGAATGGCTTAATATATGGGGTAGGGTTACCAGCGCCTAATGTTACAAATGCAGGTTTTTCTTCGATGATAACATCAACTAATTCATCTTTATTTGGTGCCATGAGCATTAAGTTTACGCCAAATGGTTTATCAGTTAATTCTTTACAAGCACGAATTTCATTGCGTGTCCACTCTGCATCGCGACCACCTAAAGCAATAACACCAGTAGCACCAGCATTGGCAACTGCTGCAACGAGTGTAGCTTCAGAAACCCACGCCATAGCACCTTGGATGATAGGGTACTCGATGTTTAATAGTTCAGTTAGTTTTGTTCTCATGGATCCTCCTATAATATAGTTATATATACATTAATACATTCTGTAATGTGGCGAATATATAAATACCACTATGCAATCTATATAATAGTATATCATAAAATGGTAATTGATAATAGATTTCATTATGTAAAAAACATATAAAAGTAATTATAATCGGCTTTCATAGGATATTGAAAAAATTGTAAAAAAATGGAAAATGAGTATTGAAAAGTTTCGATATCTTTGCTATACTATATTACAGATAAAGTATCTTAACGATATGAACACATTAATATAATCTCAAGTGAAGGAGGAAATAGACATGGAAAAATACGTATGCGTAGTATGTGGTTGGGTTTATGACGAAGCTGTAGAAGGCGTTAAATTCGAAGATCAACCGGCTGATTATGTTTGCCCAATCTGTGGTGTTGGCAAAGATCAATTCGAAAAAATGTAATTGATACATTAGAAAGGCTATCTTAAGCATGATTGAGATAGCCTTTTTTATTTGACAAAGCACACTGTCATGTTTATAATATTATAAGTCGAGGTAAGATTATGAAACTGCAAGTAGAGCAAGCAAAAGAACATATAGGAAAGAAATTTCCTTATAGCTATACGATGCCGAGTGAAGAACTTGGTAGTGACGTAGTTGCTTTTCCTTGGAGCCGTCATGATATAACTATTAGTGGTGAGTTTTGGTTTGATGGTCAAAACTACATCGTTCAAGGTTCGATTACATCTAAAGGTGATTACGAATGTTCACGTTGTCTCACGACTACGGAACATGAGCGTAACGATTCCTTTGAGGAAATCTTTAGTGATTCTCGAGATGCCGATGAAGATGTGATTCCTTTTGATGGAGAGGAAATTGACTTAACCGAACTGATTCGGGATACATTAATCATCAATGAGCCCTCTCAAGTGTTATGTCAGGATGATTGCAAAGGATTGTGCGTTCATTGCGGAGCAAATTT